>JACZJK010000061.1 GCA_014860575.1 Bacteroidales bacterium | reverse complement strand
ACTACCAACATAGTCTGCACTTGCATGATCGCCCCATAAAAAGGCAGTATTCCAGTTGGTGATCTGGCCGGAGGTTATTGTTGAGGCAGCCGACACTCCAAATACAGGATCTGTTTCGGAGATCTGGCCAATGATATTATCGAAATACGCTTTTGTGACAGCATCCTGGTTATTTACAGGATTGGCCATATTTGTGATCCGGCTGCTTCCCGCATTCAATCCTGCATCGGCAGCAATTGTACTTGAAAATGTCTTTGTGCCATTAATGGTTTGATTGCCTGAAGTTGAAACAGCATCAGTAATGCCATAACCACTGATTGTAGTTGGTTTGCCTGTAGTTATTTTGCTCCAGTCAAGATTGGGAATGTCCGAGGCAAGCAAAGCCCTGAATGAGGGTGTTCCAGTGGTCTCGTTTGGTGATGCTAAAACAAGGTTCGCATTCTGAGATGCTAAGTTGGCTGAAATTGTTCCTGAACCTGTGACAGGAGTTCCGGAAACACTGAAAATATTAGGTAGGGCAAGGCCAATTGAAGTAACTGTTCCGACATTCCATGTCCTGTTTGCCGAAAGGTTCTGAGAAATCCCGTTGATGGAGAGAGTTCTTGAACTACCAACATAGTCTGCACTTGCATGATCGCCCCATAGAAATGCAGTATTCCAGTTGGTGATTTGGTCGGAAGTGATGTTTTTGGCAGGGGAACCACCGAAAACTGGGTCGGTCTCTGTTATAGGTGTAGTAATAGATTGGGCGGTATTTGCATGCAAAGCGTATGGCACACTTAGAGCCTGGCTGGTGCCTGAGATAGAATAGTTATTTGATCCGGCAGGATCTGCTTCTGTCTTGATAAAATATGATCCCGAGGCCCAGTTAATGTTTGCAAAAACGCCATTGAGCACAGAGCCCTGCCCTATTGTAAAGCTGACCATACCGTTGGTGTTACTGATAAGGCTATGGGTTTCGGAATAGATTACAGGACCAACTTCTGAGCCCTGAAGTATGCTCACCTTAATTCCGACAGGAGCATTGGTTACTAACCTGTTAAAATTATTTCGAATCACCAACTGGTGGCTGATGCCTTGAGGCGCTTGAGCTATTACACTTAGAACCAACGAAGTGAGGCATATAAAAACAATTAACTTTCTCATAACTTCAATATTTATTTTCTGGGTTGAGCATCAATATGATAGGCACTTTCACTAAAACACACACAATTAATTGGTTTTCAAATTTTAATGATGCCGCAAATCGGTACAAATTTCTTAGTTAGGTTTTATAAATAATCTTCATTACTATTTCAATAAGGTATAATCCAGGTAAATTAACGGACTAACATTGTTCCTTTTCTGTGAGAATTGAGTCCTGTTTTTCGGCTGCTATTCGATTCATAATATCTCAATTAAAAATTATCATCGCTTAGTAATCTTACCAATACTAACTTCTTTATCTCTTAAAACCCTGATTAAATAAATTCCCGGTTGTCTTTCGGCAAGACTAAAGTTGAATAATTTGCCAGTGGGCAATTGGGTGTTACTGATAAGTAAACCCTGTATGGTAAAGATTTCGACTGTGACTGTTGAAAATTCATTGTAATCCAACAATTCAAGTGTGAAATCTCCTGTAGTGGGGTTGGGAAAGACTTTGAAAAAGGTTGTATTTGGTTCAGGTTCAAGTTGGCTAACCGGGATTTCTTCTTCTTCAATAGCGGCTGCTAGTAAGTCTTCAGGATCACTGCAGTAAGTTTCGTCAGTTGTGATCCAGGCATGAAGGCTACCGCCCGCTTCGATTGTCGTACCATCTTTAAAAAGAATACTTTGGCCAGCTATGATATCAACATGGGCTCCAGGTTCAACAATAAAGTATTTCCCAGCACCAGCAACCACAACTGTTTCAATAGCGCTGAAGCAAAGTGTTTCATTTTCTGTAATAATCTGGCTTGGAATTTCAAGGTTGCATGTAACGAGAATGCTGATAGTGTCAGTGCAATAGCTGCCGTCAGTGGTAATCCAGGCATGAAGACTACCTCCCGGTTTTATGGTTGTGCCTTCTTTCAGGAGAATACTCTTGCCTGCAACGAGATCAACATGACCGCCAGGTTCAACAAAAAACTGCTTGCCATCGCCAGCAATAGTAAGAGTTTCAACAGCATTATAGCAAAGCGATTCATATGAATACACATGATTTTCAGCAATTCCATTCGCACATTGTAAAGCTTCCCTGGTTTCAGGCCATCCATGCTGCAAGCCCAATTGCAAACTTCCTTGTGAAGAGAAGTAGTAGCGATAGTCTGTTTGCCCGATGGAATAACTGAATTCTCCACCGGCGCCGCTGGCATCGTTACCCGAGGTGTTAGATCCTTGCTGCGCAACTATATTGGTGGTATTTGCAAAAAGCAAAATACTTAAGATCAGAGTGATTAGTATTTCTTTATACATCCAGTCTTTTTTATAGTGCAGAACCTTTATAAGCTGATAGCCTGTATAAAAAGTGACGGACTTTAATTCTGCCCAATAATTTTGTTTAAGAAAACAAAGCAAAACCAACAAGGTTTAGCTAAGAGTGATAGTTTAATGAGATTAATCGGATTTATTAACAGGCAGAATTCCTGATTACAGGTAACGCAACACCTTAAGCATCCGATCAGTAGGTAGTAAAAATTATGAACTTTGAGTAAGATTAAGGCTAGTCCCCACATTGCCTTTGTTCGTCAAAAAACGTCGCTACTGAATTATTATTGCTCAAATCATTGTGAGGTTTTTTGCAATAAATAAGAGCATAAACATAACATCTTAAATATGAGGTCAAAACAATCAATAAAAAGATCTGGAGGACAAATGAGACAGGCAGGATGGCCGAAATATTACATTATTATGTACCAAATATGGTGAGGATTTTCACAAAATGCTCATTTTTATTGTCTTCTCTATTTAAACCAAGGCCAAAAATCAACGAAAATCAGCCCTTGCAACCTTTAGGAAATGACTCAGCGCTTAAAAAGATGATTTCTGACCACAATACTAAACCTTTCAGCTTATTTTTATCGATATCTATGAGGCAATTTAGGCGTCAAATTGAAAATTTACTGCTGAGATATAGTCAATTTATTTTACGAATTCCTGTAAAAATCCTACGAATAATAAATAAACTGCTTCACTTATACATTGTATTTTGATCGTAATTAATAATTACTGTATTTTTACACCGGGAAATGAATATCCATCCATCAGGAGAAAACTACTACCAGATATGCTTAAAGAATTATTACTCTTTACTGAGGCTCATACTAAGTGGGTTTATGTAATTCTTGTTTATCAATCTTTTCTTTTTTCGCTACTACTCTATTTCTATGGTAAGTGGACACAAAGCAGGCCCAAGCGTTATCTTTCCCTGTTTATGCTATTCTCGGGCATTGTGTTTATGGCTTTCATGTTCCGTCAAACCGGCAGGCCACTATTAGGCGATTTCTTTCTTTTGATCCTTCCCGGGGGTTTCTTATTCCTGATGCCATTGATATATTTATATTTCAGATCACTGGTATCAGCTAAGTTCAATATAGACCGCAAAGAATTCCTTCATTTTGCACCTGCAATATTTATAGCAGCCTTAAATGCATTGCTTGTTTTTATTAATTACGCAGATCTCACCCACAATATCAACGCATCAGCAAAGCCAGCGTTTTTTAAGAATTTATCCCTTTTATTGCTTCTTCTTCAGTTTTTCTTTTACACATATAAAATTCTTAGTTTGCTGATACGCAATAAGGATGTGATTTACAAGTGCTTTGTATATCCCAGGAATAGCAAAATCAAATGGCTGGTATTGCTTTCATTATCATTTGGCCTTTATTCGCTTGTGCTAAGTTTAATGGTCATTTATGATGCCTTACCATTAGGTCTTGATCGTGCAGCTGAGTCTTTGCCATATAGTGTTGTATTTATTGCGCTCACAATGTTTATAGGTGTTTGCGGAATCAGCCAGCAGGAACTAAAAATCAGTGTTTCCAGACTTATGCTCATTGAACCATTAAAGCAAGAAACTCCTGAAATAACTTTAAATCAACCCGTTACCAGTCATATATCCAATGGAAATGGAAACGGAAACGGAAATGGTCATTCACAGCAGCTTTCAGAGAAGAAGAAAGAAGAACTCATTAGCCAGATAGAAACCATTATGAGTGAGAAAGCATATAGAGATCCGCATTGCAGTATTGATGTTATTGCAAAGAAAATTGGTTCAAACAGTAAATATGTATCACAAGTAATCAACGATAAGCTTGGCTGCTCTTTCACCAATTATGTAAACGATTTGCGCATCCGGGAAGCACAAAAAATTCTTTCAGAACGGAAGTCGGAACGCTATTCAATTGAAGGTGTTGGTATCATGGTTGGCTTCCAGTCAAAATCCACATTCAACACCCAGTTTAAAAAATTTACCAGTATGACCCCAACTGAATTTCTTAAAACTGTCAAAGGTTGATTTGCAAAGTTATCAAAAGCCTATCATCAAAAATCAAATTGATAACACTAATTGAGCATTAGTAATTACCGAAGTCCTGACCAGGGTTTCTAATACTCGTCTTACAACCGATATTTGTCAGTATCTTCACCCGGAAGTTCAATATTAATCTCGTTAAGAAATTCAATAGATCTTGCGATGTCATCGTACATCACAATATCGTTCTGAACAAACTTTACTTTTTTACGGTAAGCCTCAATAAATCGTTCCAAAACAGCAGAGGTTTTTAATGGCTTTCGAAAATCAAATGCCTGCGCAGCATTGTATAATTCAATAGCAAGAATCCGTCGCAGGTTATCAAGAACCTGTAAGGTTTTTGTAGCTGCATTGGCGCCCATGCTCACATGGTCTTCTTGTCCCTGGGAGGATTCAATTGTGTCAACTGAAGCAGGAGTGCAAAGTTGTTTGTTCCTGCTTACAAGAGAAGCCGCAGTGTATTGCGGGATCATAAAACCCGAGTTAAGACCGGGGTTCGCAACCAGGAAATGAGGCAATTCCCGTTTGCCCGCGAGTAACTGATAGGTTCGCCGCTCAGCAATGCTGCCAAGCTCAGCTGCAGCAATGCAAAGATTGTCCAGCGCCAGCGCCAGCGGCTGGCCGTGGAAATTACCCGCAGAAATTACAAGATCCTCATCCGGGAAAATAGTTGGGTTATCAGTCACTGAATTTATCTCTTTTCTGAACACATAAGAAACATAGTTGATGGAATCCTTGCTCGCTCCATGAACCTGTGGAATACAGCGAAATGAATACGGATCCTGCACATGCGCTTTTGCTCTCGCCATCATTTCACTGCCCTCAAGAAGTGAACGTATTCTGCGGGCTGTTTTAATCTGTCCCTTGTGCGGCCGGATTTGCTGTATCAACTCATGAAATGGCTCAATACGGCCATCGAAAGCATCAAGGGAAATGGCCGCAATAATGTCAGCAAGACGTGAGAGTCGGAAAATCGTTAGACAATTAAACACTCCATAAGCGCTCATAAACTGGGTTCCGTTCAGCAGCGCCAGGCCTTCTTTTGATTTTAGCTCAATGGGTTTCCAGCCAAATTCGTCCATCACGACCGATGTTTGTTGTTTTTTTCCTTTGAACCAAACTTCGCCCATGCCCAGCAATGGCAACGACATATGGGCCAGTGGAGCCAAATCCCCCGAAGCGCCTAAAGAACCGAATTCATAAACCACGGGTATGACATCATTATTGAAAAAATCAATCAACCGTTGAACGGTTTCTAATTGAACGCCACTGTGGCCGTAAGAAAGCGATTGCACTTTCAGCAATAACATAAGTTTTGCGATCACAACAGGTATCTCATTGCCGGTGCCACAGGCATGCGACATAACAAGATTTTTTTGCAGATCCGAAAGATCTTCTTTTGGTATTTTCACATCACAGAGTGCACCGAAGCCGGTATTAACGCCGTAAATCGGTTCATCCGAAGTTTCCATTTTCCGATCAAGGTAATCCCGGCATTTAATAATCCGGGCTTTTGATGACTCATCAAGTGCAAGCTGAATCTTGTTTTTCAGTATTTCCTCGATGCGTTCGAAATCGAGTAGTTCGTCGGATATATAATGTATATTTTTCATATTTTGATTTGGAACTAAAAAACACAGATCATTCTGTTGTATAAAAGATCAGGTTGCTACAATCGTTTTCATTAAGTTATCGAAACCAGATACAATAGTTTGCTCTCCCGTTTTCATATCTTTCAGATTGATCACTCCATTCTTGATTTCCTCATCTCCGATAATTGCCACGTATGGGATCTGCAGGGAATCAGCGTAGGAAAATTGCTTTTTCATTTTTGCTTCATCGGGGTAGATGATTGCTGAGATGCCTTTTGCTCTAAGTTGCTGAATTAGCTTCATACATGTGGCAACGCTCTCCCCTCCAAAATTCACAAATAGTATTTTAATGGAATCAGCCAGGTTTTCAGGAAACTGATCCAACTCAGCCAGCACATCATAAATGCGTTCGGCTCCGAAGGAAACACCCACTCCCGAAACTCCCGGCAATCCAAAAATGCCCGTTAGATCATCGTAGCGGCCACCTCCGCAGATACTTCCCATTTGTACATCCAGCGCTTTTACTTCTATGATAGCGCCGGTATAATAATTGAGTCCCCGAGCCAAAGATGGTCCGACAATAATTTCAGTATTCAGTTGAAGGTTCTTAAGATAGGAGAATACAGTTTCCAATTCTTCAATTCCTTTCAAACCAATTTCGGAACCTTGAACAACTGTTTTCAAAGCTTCAAGAACCTCAATATTACTACTGCGAAGCTCAAGCACAGGAATAAGTTTACCAATTGCTCCCTCATCAAGCCCCAGTGTTCGAAGCTCATTTAATACTCCTTCAATTCCGATTTTTTCAAGTTTATCAATGGCCACAGTGAACGGGATAAGCTGATCGCCAATGCCAAGCACCTGGGCAATTCCTGCCAATACCTTGCGATTGTTGATCTGCACCTGAACCCGAATTCCAAGGCGCTGAAAAATATCATCAATGATTTGAATGAGTTCAACCTCATTTAATAATGAGTCACTGCCGATTACATCCACATCGCACTGAAAAAACTCCCGGTAACGGCCTTTTTGTGGACGATCGGCGCGCCAAACCGGCTGAATCTGGTAGCGTTTGAACGGAAAGGTGATCTCGTTGCGATGCTGCACAACAAAGCGCGCAAAAGGAACTGTCAGGTCGTAGCGCAATCCCTTTTCACAAATTTTTGATGCCAGGCTATTGATATTCTTTTCAACCAATTCTTCATCGCTTACACCTGAAAGAAAATCGCCGGAGTTCAAAATCCGGAATAAAAGTTTGTCGCCTTCATCACCATATTTACCCAACAGTGTTGAAAGATTTTCCATGGCCGGTGTTTCAATGGGCTGATAGCCATACAACCTGAAAACCGACCGGATTGTATCAAAAATGTAATTCCGCCTGATGGTTTCGAGCGGCAAAAAGTCTCTTGTTCCTTTGGGTATGGAAGGTTTGTTTGTCATCTATTTCACTGGTTTGAGTTGGCGACAAAGGTAAGTATTTGTGCAGTATCTACCAGGGCTGCCATCCCCTCGTACCTCGGGGCTTGCATCCCTCTCCATCACTCCATCACTCCATTACTCCAAACCATCCAACTAACCAATCAACCAATTAACCAATTAACAAACCCTCTATTTCACCAGCTTCTTAAACCTTATCCTCTTCGGGCCTTCATCACCGAGGCGTTTGTGCTTGTTTTCCTCGTATTCGGTGTAGCCGCCTTCAAAGAAATACACCTGTGAATTACCTTCGAACGCCAGGATATGCGTGGCAATGCGGTCGAGGAACCAGCGATCGTGAGAGATAACCATGGCACAGCCTGCAAAATTCTCCAATCCTTCCTCGAGGGCACGTAAGGTGTTCACATCAATATCGTTGGTAGGTTCATCGAGCAATAGTACGTTTGCTTCGGAGCGCAGCGTGAGAGCTAGATGTAAGCGATTGCGCTCACCTCCAGACAGAACTTTGGCCTTTTTAGCCTGATCAGAACCAGAAAAATTGAAGCGGGAAACATACGCCCTGGAATTCATTTGCCGGCCTCCGAGATTGATATGCTCATGTTCGCCACTGATGATCTGCCAAACATCTTTCTCCGGGTCAATTTCGGCATGGGCTTGATCCACATAACCAATCTTCACAGTTTCGCCCACGATAAATTCGCCGGTATCGGGTTTTTCCTGACCCATCATCAACCTGAAGAGGGTTGTTTTACCGGCTCCATTGGGCCCAATAATACCAACAATACTTGCAGGTGGAATTAAAAGGTTCAGATTTTCAAAAAGCAGTTTGTCGCCATACGATTTTGAAACGCCTACCGATTCGATCACTTTTCCTCCAAGCCTGGGGCCATTCGGGATAAATATCTCAAGCCGCTCTTCTTTTTGCTTTACATCTTCGCCAAGCATGCGTTCATAAGCCGATAAACGCGCTTTTGATTTTGCGTGCCTCGCTTTGGGTGACATCCTCACCCATTCCAGCTCGCGTTCAAGTGTTTTCCGGCGGCGGCTTTGCGTTTTTTCTTCCTGGGCCAGGCGTGTGGTTTTTTGATCGAGCCATGAGCTGTAATTTCCTTTCCACGGAATTCCTTCGCCACGATCCAGTTCCAATATCCAACCAGCTACATTATCAAGAAAATAGCGGTCGTGGGTAACGGCAATCACAGTTCCTTTGTATTGCTTCAGGTATTGCTCAAGCCATTCAACTGATTCGGCATCCAGATGGTTTGTAGGTTCATCAAGGAGCAGGATATCGGGTTCGGACAATAAAAGTCGGCAAAGCGCAACCCTACGACGTTCACCTCCTGAAAGGTTTTTAACAGGCGCTTCACCTTCGGGGCATCTCAATGCCTCCATAGCGCGCTCAAGTTTGGTGTCCAGTTCCCAGGCATCATGATGTTCAAGCAATTCAGTAAGTTCGCCCTGGCGCTGGATCAACTTATCCATCTCATTATCGCTCATTGGTTCGGCAAAACGATTGTTCACCTCCTCATATTCCTTAAGCAGGTTCACTACTTCCTGAACCCCTTCTTCAACGATTTCCTTAACGGTTTTTGAATTATCAAGTATGGGTTCCTGCTCAAGCAATCCCACCGAATAACCCGGAGAATAAACCACCTCGCCCAGGTAGGATTTATCCAGCCCTGCTATGATTTTGAGTAAAGTTGATTTTCCAGAACCATTTAATCCGATGATCCCGATTTTTGCTCCATAGAAAAATGAAAGGTAGATGTCTTTTAATATCTGTTTGTTGGGCGGGATTAGTTTGCCAACGCCTACCATTGAGAAAATGATTTTTTTGTCGTCGCTCATATTATAAGATGTATTAAATGTTTATCGTTTGGGAGTTTAGTGTGTTTAGAGGTTTGGAGAGTTTAGAAGTTTAGAATGTTTAGGGGTTCAGGCCATTTGGGTGTTGCTCATGTTAGCCAGCTATGAATAATTATTCTGGGGTGCAAAGCTATGAAATCAGAATGAGCCTTTGATCGGGTTTTTGTAGGTTAAGTATTTGCGGGTTCAGAAATTCAAATCATATTACTAAGTTTGCAGCGCGGAAGCACAAACTTACCCCATCCAGGAAGTATGAAAATTCTGATGCTAAGCAATAAAATGCCATATCCTCCCAAAGACGGAGGTTCCATTGCCACGTTGAGCATTGCAAAATCTTTCGCCGATCTCGGGCATAATGTTACCATGCTGGTAATGAATACTTCCAAGCATTATTTTAACTTAAATGATGTTCCATCAGAAATTTCGAAGAAAATTGAGTTTATTGGTGTTGATGTGAACACTGACGTATCGCCAGTGGCTGCACTTAAAAACCTACTTACCAGTTCTATTCCTTATAATGCGCAGCGATTTATTTCTGAAACATACGATCAAAAGCTCGCTGAGCTACTTCAATCCAGGACTTTTCATGTCATTCACCTCGAAAGCCCTTACCTTGGACCTTATATCCGGACCATCCGGAAACATACAACCGCGCTGGTAAGCATGCGTCCTCAAAATGTCGAGCATGAAATCTGGCAACGTACAGCTGCTTTAACAGGAGGCTTCAAGGGATTATACCTGGCTAATCTTGCTAAAAGGGTCAAACGGTTTGAAGTTGCCATGCTCAACAATTATGATGTAATGGTTCCAATCACAAAACGTGATGGGGAACTGTTTGTCAAACTGGGCTGCAAAATCCCGATTCATGTGTCGCCAACAGGAATCAATGCCGGTGCTTTTAAGCCTGATTTCAGAAATATCGGCTTCCCGTCACTGTTCCATTTGGGCGCCCTCGATTGGCCTCCAAACCAGGAAGGGCTGAAATGGTTTTTTTCAAAAGTTTGGCCACGGATACTGGTTGAATTTCCTGATCTGAAATTTTACCTCGCCGGAAGAAATGCCCCTCCGCATTTCTCAAAATTTTCAGAACCCAATGTTGAATTCCTGGGTGAAGTTGAAAATGCCCAGAACTTCATTCGTTCAAAAGCTATCATGATTGTGCCGCTGCTTTCGGGAAGCGGTATGCGGATCAAGATCATTGAAGGCATGGCTATGGGAAAAGCTATAATCACAACATCTATCGGGCGTGAAGGCATTGAAATAACATCTGGAAAGGAAATGATGGTGGCCGATAATCCTGAGGAATTCCTTGTGGCAGTGAGGTTTCTACTTTCGGGTCAGGAAAGAGTGGTTGAGATGGGCCGAAAAGCCGCTTCATTTATAAACCAACACTACGACAATCTGAAGATCGTACAGGAATTGAGCGCGTTTTATCAAAAACACCTACCCTGACATGGTGATATTGTTTTGGCTTTCGGTTTTCCTTGTAGTTTTTAGCTATGCTCTTTATCCACTGTTGCTGAAATTGCTGGTGAGTGGGAAAAAGCCAAATCAGCTTTTGTACAATGATGCGGCCCTGCCTTTTGTTTCAGTTATCATAGCTGCTTTTAATGAAGAAAGCGTCATCAAGGAAAAAATGTTCAGCGTGTTGCAAAGCAATTACCCCAAGGACCGGCTTGAAATTCTCGTTGGCTCCGATGCTTCAACCGATCAGACAATCCCAATCGTTAAAGAATTAAGCACCAATCATTCACTCATCAGCTATTTTGATTTTACAGATCGCCGTGGCAAGCCATCGGTTGTGAACGATCTGGTAAGTAGATCGAAAGGAGAAATTCTGGTTCTCACTGATGCCAATGTTTTCTTTTCCGAAGACACATTGATTCAACTAATCCGGCATTTCAGGAATCCTGAAATCGGGCTTGTTGACTCACATATGGTAAACATGGGTCTCAAAAAGGAAGGCATTTCATACCAGGAGAAAGCATATATATCCCGTGAAGTAAAAGTGAAACATATGGAAAGCCTTGTATGGGGCACCATGATGGGGCCTTTTGGCGGATGTTACGCAATACGGCGGGAGGATTACAGCGATGTGCCACCCCATTCGCTGGTTGATGATTTTTATATCAATATGAAGGTGATTGAAAAAGGTAAAAAGGCTGTAAATGAACTTGAAGCCATTGTTTACGAAGATGTTTCTAACAGTTTGCGCGACGAGTTCAGGAGAAAAATCCGCATAGCTACCGGTAATTTTCAGAACCTGCGGCGGTTCGGGCATTTACTGTGGCCTCCGTGGAGTGGAACCGGTTTCGCCTTTCTATCGCACAAGGTGCTTCGCTGGTTCGGGCCTATTTTTCTGATCCTGGCTTTGCTCAGCAATATTCCACTGGCATTGCAAAGCGATTTCTATGCACTGACCCTGGCAGGACAATTATTATTAATGTTTGTGATTCCGGTCTGCGATTGGGTTCTCAGGAAATTGAACATTCACATTTCGCTGTTACGCCTCATTTTACATTTCTATTCTATGAACCTTGCTTTGCTTTTTGGCATGTTCAGGTACATGAAAGGTGTGAAGACGGGCGTTTGGAAACCAACGCCACGCAACCAGTAAGCTAGTTCAATTCAAAATTCTTGATTTCAGATTTTGGCCTACTGCCACTTGCTAACTGGAAACTGGAAACTGCCAACTCTTTAGTCTTATTTATTCTTCTCCAGGTCTGATTTGAGCATCAGTTCTGCAAGCTCATTGAACCGAACTTTGGGTTCCCAACCCAGTTCGCGCTTTGCCTTTGAATAATCGCCAATAAGAAATTCAACTTCGGCAGGACGATAAAATTCCGGGTTAACTTTAACCAGTACCTTACCTGTTTTTGAATCCCGGCCGGTTTCTCTCTCACCCTGCCCTTCCCATTCAATTTCCTTTCCAATAAACTGAAAACAAACCTCAATCCATTCCCTTACGGAATGTGATTCGTTGGTGGCAAGAACAAAATTATCAGGTTTATCGGCTTGCATCATCATCCACATACCTTCAACAAAATCCTTTGCAAAGCCCCAGTCGCGTTTAACGTCCATGTTGCCAATGTCAAAATAATTCTGTTTCCCATGATAAATTTTCGCGATGGCATCGGTAATTTTCCGGGTTACAAATTCAACACCCCGGAGTGGCGATTCATGATTGAATAAGATGCCGGTAGTGCCAAATATATTGTAGGATTCGCGGTAGTTTATAGTCATCCAATGCCCGTAAAGTTTGGCTACGGCGTAAGGACTGCGGGGATAAAAAGGTGTATTTTCATTTTGCGGGAACTCCCTTGCCTGACCAAATAACTCAGAAGTTGAAGCCTGGTAGAACCTAATTCCCGGATCTACAATTCTGACGGCCTCAAGCAAGTTCGTTACTCCCATTCCGGTAACATTTCCTGTAAGGATCGGATTTTTGAAAGAATGGGCCACGAAACTCTGGGCTCCAAGATTATAAACCTCGGTTGGCCTCACTTCCCTGATGATGCGGGTGAGATTGCTGGCGTCGAGCAGGTCGGTTTCAACAAGGTGAAGTTTGCGGGAAATTCCCAATTCTTCGAGGCGGCAGAAATTGGGTGTGCTTAACCTCCGGAAGCCACCAACAACCTTATAATCTTTTTCAAGCAACATTTCGGCGAGATAGGCGCCATCCTGACCGGTAATTCCAGTAATAAATGCAATTTTCTTCATGCTGATGTTTTTATATTTTCTGAACTATTTTTATCCCTTTTGCGAAAAATCTTTCCCCATGCATCGGAATCCATGAGCGGCGAATCGGTAACAGCTTTATACGTAAGCCAGATGCCCAGCGGCAAAAAAAGCGCCGACGACAACCACATACCAACCCAGGGGTCCATCACCCCGGTTCTCACATATTTATCGCCTGTGGTTGATGCAATATGGAACAATACAAATAATAAGGTAGAAACCACTAGTGGCAATCCTAATCCACCTTTACGGATAATAGCTCCTAAAGGCGCGCCGACGAAGAATAATATCAGGCAGGCAACAGACAGAGTATATTTGCGGTGCCATTCAATATAATGCCTGCGGATATGCCTGAGCTGCCCCGAAAAACTTGATTTTGTGCCTTCGAGTGTAGATTTCACTGCACGGGCTGAATTCATTGCAGCTTCTATTGCTTTCTGTCGTTCTTCATGATTGATCCCGGCAATAAAATCGCCGTGAAACACAAGCGTGGAATCCGGTTTTACAATCTTGGTTGAATCGAGGCGTGAAAAGTAATAATAGTTTTGACCCATGGTTTTTGCGAAATTTTCACGGCGCTGAACGAACAAGTTGGTAAGCGAATCGCGGGAATATTCAAGCTGTCGGAGGTTGAACATCTGGTAATTGTGCCTGAAAAGATCCTCGTCAGTTCTGTTGAGTTCAAAGCCAGACAAATCAAATCGTCTCACTTCTTTATCAAAACCCATCCTGAGGAAGGGGGAGTTTTCCGGATCGCTGCGATCGGGCTTATCATCATAACTATAACCGTTATTCAGCGTAAGAATCAGAAACCGTCCGTCGGGTGTTTGCTCCATAGTTCCCCATTCTGCGAGGGTAACAGTGGTATTGCCCATGGCATCGGTGTGGTCGTAAATCATCACATCACGGATGGTTTTCCCGTCATTTTCCTTGTTACCTACCCTGATCACATACCCCTCAAGGCCATCGTAATAAATACCTTCTTTTATATTGAACGCCAGTTTCTGTTGCCGCACATCGTAGAGAATTGAGCGGAACTTAAGGTTCGCAATAGGCAATACAATATTGGAAAAATAGAATGCTCCAATGCCAATAGCCACTGATAAAAAAATCAACGGGGTCATCACCCGGCGAAGCGAAACGCCTGCAGCTTTGGTGGCAACAAGTTCATAATGTTCACCGAGGTTCCCAAAAGTCATGAGCGAGGATAGCAAAATTGCCAGCGGAAGCGCCATTGGCACAAATGTGGAAGATGCATAAAACATCAGCTCGGCCACCACATTCCAGGGCAAACCCTTTCCGACCAGGTCATCAACATACTTCCACACAAACTGCATCAATAGAACAAAAATAGCAATGAAGAAAGTCAGCACCAATGGGCCGATGTATGCTTTCAGTAACAAAAAATCAATTTTCTTCATTATGAGATTTCAGATTCACAATTTCACGATTTCAGCTGTTGAGGATTGGAATTGCCTTAGGGTTGTTTAAACGTTAATGAAACCGATCATCTATCAATATTTGCTGCCCAAATTAAAGTTTAGGGCCGAAAAAAATCGCTGCAAATTTAACCATTTAATAACAGGCAATTCTCAAATGCTTAGTCAGAAAATATTATTGAGAATACTTGGAATAACGGGAATGTTATATATTTGCGTATAATCCTGCTGATTTTGCTAGCCTGTAAACCAACACCATCTTCATGCAAATAATACAAGTTGCTGATCGTAAAACAATTAAGCAGTTTCATGAAACTATAAGGGTAATTTATAGCCACGACCCTAATTTTGTTTGCCCCCTGGATGCCGATATCGAAAGCATCTTTAACCCTGACAAAAACACGTTTTTTAATAACGGTGATGCCTGCCGTTGGATATTGAAGGACGATCATGGCAAATTGATTGGCCGCGTTGCAGCATTTTACAACTGGGCAAAAGCGAACAAATATGAACAGCCAACAGGTGGTATGGGATTTTTTGAATGCATTGATAACCAGGAAGCTGCCTTCCTGTTATTTGATACTTGCAAAAACTGGCTCGAAAAAGCCGGGCTCGAAGCCATGGACGGCCCCATTAATTTCGGGGAAAACGAAAGCTATTGGGGATTGCTGGTAGAAGGTTTTGATAACCCAAGCTACGGCATGAACTATCACCTGCCTTATTACAAGAAATTTTTTGAAGCTTATGGGTTCTATAATTTCTTCGAACAAATCACCAACAAGCTTGACCTCACTAAAAAATTCCCTGAGCGTTTCTGGAAGATTGCCGATTGGATCAGGCAAAAACCAGGTTTCAAATATGAAAATTTCAGTTCGGCAAATGCTGAAAAATACCTGAAAGATGTTAAAGAAATATATGACCAGGCATGGGTTTACCATGAACACTTTACACCGCTTGACCTAGATGTGCTGAGAAAAGAATTTAAACAGGCAAAACATATCCTTGATGAAGAATTTATCTGGTTTGTTTATCATGATGATAAGCCTGTTGCTTTCCTGGTCATGCTACCGGATGCCAACCAGTTACTGAAACATTTTAATGGAAAAATGAATTTGTTCGATAAACTCCGGTTCCTTAACATCAAACGCAAAATCAAATATACCAAAGCCCGTATAACGGTGATGGGTGTAATTCCACGCTTTCAGCGGTATGGTATTGAATCGGCAATTTTCTGGCACATGGATAAGATGATGCAGCACAAACCCAGCTACAAAGAAGTTGAACTTGCCTGGGTGGGCGACTTCAACCCAAAGATGCAGGCACTTCATGCTGCTGTTGAGAGCACTTTTTCAAAACGCCATATCACTTACAGGAAATTATTTAAGGAAGGTGTAGGAAAAAGAGCAGGTGTAATTCCGGCGGATAACAGGACGAAGGGGAGTTGAGGATTGAGAATGAGAGAAAAGGAGAAAGTGAGAAATGACAAAGGGACGAGGGACGAGTGGCAAGAAATAAGAGATAAGAGACAAGAGACAAGAAACAAGAATCAAGAAACAACGAACAAGCAATCAGTAACCTGCAATCAGCAACCTGCAACAAGCAACCAGTAACACAAAACATTGAACTTTGAACTTTGAACCTATAACATTGAACTAAAATTTACATTCATGACCCTCATCATCAACGGAAACAATCTGACCATCGAAGACCTTGTAAAAGTAGCAAGGCATCACGAAAAAATTGAACTGCATCCTGATGCTATTTCCCGCATCAACACCTGTCGTGAGATGCTTGAAAGAAAAATCGTCGCCAAAGAAATTATGTATGGCGTAAATACAGGTATTGGAGAATTTTCGGAAGTTGTGCTCAACGACGACCAGGTGAAAGATTTTCAGAAATATCTTGTGTATAACCATGCCGCAGGAATAGGTGACCCCATGCCCGAAGAATGGGTAAGGGCTGCTATGGTAAGCCGTGTAAATGTTCATGCGCATGGCAATTCAGGTTGCAGGCTTGAAATTACTCAAACACTGGTGGATATGCTTAATAAAGGAGTAACTCCCCATGTTTGCGAAAAGGGATCGGTAGGAGCTTGCGGCGACCTTGCACCAATGTCGCAGATTGCATTATTGATGATGGGTGAAGGTCATGCATTTTATAAAGGAGAATTACTTGATGGCAAAGAAGCGCTGGATCGCGCCGGGATTCCGGTTCCTGGTTTGCTTGCCCGCGATGGGCTTGCAACCATCAACGGCTCTAATGTATTAACAGGCATGAGCGCCATCATGTTGTACGACACCAACCGCTGGCTCAAGCAAGCAGAGATTGCATGCGCCATGACACTTGAAGCGCTCAAAGCCAACTTTGGTCCTTATAACCACAGGATTCATGAAGTCAGAGGTTTCCCGGGAGCAGTAAGAAGCGCAGCAGCAATCCGCAAAGTAGCTGCCGGTGGCGATTTGATTGAAAAACGCATGAAAGTAAAGGTTCAGGATGCTTACTCCATGCGTTCGACGCCGCAAGTAATTGGTGCTGCACACGATGCCGTTGCCTGGGCGAAAAAACAGGTTGAGATAGAATTAAACGGAGTTGGTGATAATCCTATATTTTTCCCTGAAGAAAACATTCAGCTTTCAGGCGCTAATTTCCAGGGTTCCCCTGTTTGTTTGCCAATGGATATGATTGGAGCGGCAGTTACTATGGTCAGTGTTCTATCCGAACGCAGGATGAACCGCCTGAACAATCCGGCGCTAAGTGTAGGTTTGCCTCCATTTTTAACCAAAGGTGCTGGAATGTTCAGCGGACTGATGTTGAGCCAATACACAGCCGATATGCAAATTGTTGAACAACGCATACTTTCGATGCCGGCAAGTATTCAGTCAATTCCTGCCGCTGCTGATCAGGAAGATTTTGTTTCTATGGGCATGAATACTGCATTAAAAAACTTCAAAATCCTGGACAATGCTTACGGAATTCTTGGCATTGAATTCATGGCTGCAGCACAGGCACTCGACCTGAGGGAGAAATACGAAACACCTTATTTATACGGCACAGGAACCAATAAAGCTCGTGAAGTGATCAGGCGCTATGTTGAATACCTTGATATTGACCGCCCACTCTTTCCTGATCACAACAAAATGAAGTCGTTGGTAAAGTCAAACGAGATTTTACAAGATGTTGAAACCCATATTGGTGAACTTGAATAATTTAAATCACTCTCGAATTAGCGTAATCCCAGAATAGGTAGCTGTTATTCAATTATTAAGCAAAGATTATTTTTTTGTTAAATATTGTTAATAAATTATATCTTTGTCCTAATTTAGCAGTCGGATTCATATAGGCATTCCCACTAAATTGGTAATCTATAGCAATGTTTCACCAAATACATATTCATGAACAAACGAGCAATTCAATTTAATCAGTGTTTAACCATTTCTAACTAAATTTAATCAATTATGAGAAAAATTATCATTCTGCTTGCCTGCATGTTTTTTGCGGTGCAAGTTGTGTTCGCCCAAAAAACGATCACAGGAACTGTGACCAGCACGGAGGATAGTAGTGGCATTCCAGGCGCTACCGTCATGGTGAAAGGAACCACAATAGGTGTCACCACTGACAATAGCGGGAAATACCAGATCGTCGTTCCCGAAACTGCAACTGTTCTTGTTTTCGCATTCATTGGCAAAAAAACAGTAGAAGTTTACTTCGAAGGCCGGACCGAAGTGAATGTATCTCTCGAATCAGATGTATTCGATCTTGAAGGTGTGGTAGTTACCGCACTAGGAATTTCAAGAGAGAAAAAATCACTTGGTTATGCCGTTCAGGCTGTTACCAATGAAGACATTGCACGAACAGGTAACACAAGTTTGCTTGGTGCATTACAAGGGAAAATTGCAGGTGTTGACATTAAACCTTCAAGTGGTATGCCCGGAGCATCTACTCAGTTTCAAATCAGGGGCGCCCGTTCCTTCACTGGTAACAATACTCCCCTGTACGTTATTGATGGTATGCCAATAGCATCCACTCCAGCTTATTCTACAGGAAATAGTGTAACAGGATCTGATATCTCAAACCGTGCAATTGACATCAACCCTGCCGATATTGAAAGCATTGACATTCTCAAAGGTCAGGCTGCTGCAGCGCTTTATGGTATTCGCGCCTCCAACGGTGTGATTATTATTACCACCAAGAGTGGAAAAAATAATCAAGTAGGAAGACCTGTTGTTTCAATTGGACACAATAGTAGCTTTGATGTTGTTTCCAGAACTCCTGATTACCAAACAACTTATGCACAAGGTACTAACGGAAATTATGTTAATAATTCATCAATGTCGTGGGGTCCCAAAATTGTTGACTTGCCAGATAATCCAACTTTTGGTGGAAACAACCACGGACACCCAGGTATGTACCGGGTTGTTCAGTTGGAACAGGCAGGGTTAGATCCTTGGGTAACTCCACAGGTATATAATAACTGGACAGATTATTATGAAACTGGCTATACCATGACCAATAACATCGGTGTTTCGCAAGCTACCAATGAGGGCAACTTCTCTCTTGGCTTCAGCAACACCGATCAGACTGGTATTGCATTAAATACAGGAATGACACGTTATAATGCCAGGATAAATGCAGAAAGAAAGCTCAACAATAAATTCAGAGTTGGTTTTACATCTAATTATTCAACAGTTAGCATGGACAAATTGTCTGGAGCTAATGATGGATCGTTAACAGGAGTTCTTGCTGCACCATCCAGCTATAACCTAAAAGGTATTCCCAATTTCAGACCCGGTGAGCCTACAAGGCAGATATATTTCCGTGGCGGTAGTTTCGATAATCCATACTGGGTTCCAGACAATAACACCTTTAACGAAAACACAAACCGCTTCTTTGGAAATGCATTTGTTGCATATAATACTAACATTGGAAGTGGTATGAAGCTGAACCTTCGTTATCAGGCAGGTGCAGACACTTATACTACTCATCTGCAAAATATCTTTGGCTATGGTAGTAGAGGAAACTCCAGAGGTGTTATTGACAACTTTGGTACAACAAATTCTATTTTCAATTCTCTTTTCACAGCCTCGCTTGGTTGGCTTATAAATGATGATTTTGACTTCAACATTTTGTTAGGTAATGAGGTGAACCACGTAAACACAAAGGGATATACTGAAACTGGTCAAAACTTCAATTTCCCGGGATGGAACCATATTGGCAATGCAAGTGTTGTTACAGCCAATGAGGAACAGTGGCAAGACAGATCAATAGGTTTTTTTGGTAGCTTATCACTTTCCTGGAAGTCTATGCTTTTCCTTAATGCAACAGGTAGAAACGATATGGTTTCAACTATGCCAAGGGATAACAGAACCTTTTTCTACCCATCTGTTTCGTTATCTTTTGTAGCAACTGAACTTGAGCCATTAAAACAAGTTGATTGGCTATCATTTGCAAAAGTAAGGGCTTCATACGCTGAAGTAGGGCAAGCCGGAAACTACCTAGAGAACTTCTTTATTTCTCCAGCTTATGGCGGAGGTTTTTGGATTGGTACGCCAATTCAATACCCAATTGGTGGAATTAGCGCCTACATTCCTAACAATGCACTTTATGACCCCAACTTGAAACCACAGAACACTGTTTCATACGAACTCGGTATTGATCTGAAGTTCTTTAACAACAGGTTAGGAATTGACTATACATATTCGAAACAAAATGTTACTGATCAGATTTTCCCTGTACCTCTCGCAGGTTCTACAGGAGCAGCAACACTTGTAATGAACGGTGGTGCCGTCACTACTGACGCTCATGAAATTATGCTCTATACAACCCCGGTTCAAACAAGTGATTTCCAATGGGATTTAAACTTCAACTATACCAAAGTTACCAATATGGTTGACGAGCTTGCACCTGGTGTAGAAAGTATATTCCTGGGTGGTTTCGTAACACCCCAGGTCCGCGCTGGCATTGGTAATACTTTCCCGGTTATTTATGGAACCACGTTTGTACGTGACGAAGACGGTAATAAAGTTGTTGTTGATAACCCAGGCGCCTGGAACCATGGTTTCCCACAGGCAGGTGAACCAGGAGTAATCGGAGAGGTTTCACCAGATTTCATCCTGAATGGTACAACTGCTTTCTCATACAAGTCAATTTCCTTAAGCGCTGTTTTTGAATGGAAACAAGGCGGAATGATGTATTCCGGATCAAACGGACTGCTTGACCTTTATGGTATGTCGGCTGTAACTGAGGATAGGGAGTCAACTTTCATTTATGAAGGTGTTAAGCCCGATGGTACCCCTAACGATATTGTAAGAGGTGGATCTAATGATCCTCTGGCTGTACAATCGCTATACACGAATGTGTTATCCAACATTGATGAATACTACATCCACGAGAATTCATTTGTCAAGTTACGTGAAGTTTCGATGAGATTTCAACTGCCAAGGAATATTTACAAAACAGCAAATGTTGGTATTTCACTGTTTGCAAGAAATCTCTTAATTTGGTCTGCACTTCGCAACCTTGACCCGGAAACGTCACAGGGAAATACTAATATGGGTGGTTCATTTGAGAGGTTCTCTCTTCCACAAACTACCAGCTATGGATTCAGTTTAGATATTACATTCTAATTTTAAAAAGTATATAAATATGAGAAAATTAATAAATATCCTGTTATCTGGACTACTGGTCTTCGCAACCCTGTCGTGTTCAGAAGATATCATGGATGATATCAATAAAAATGTCAACGATCCAACTGATGTTGCTACAAACCTGATCATTACTGACGTAATAACAAGAACCGCATTTACTTTAGCGGGGAGTGATCTTGCTTTTTATGCATCAGTTTACATTGAGCATAACGTTGGAATCTGGAACCAAAGTTATAATGCTGAAATCAGATCAGGTGAACCTGTGAGCTCAACAACTTACAACAACTCCTGGAACTCCATCTACAGAAATCTTGCTGATCTTAAGCTAATCATTGAGAAAACATCCACGGGTGGTTCTGAGGAAGGCAACTATCATACCCTTGGCATTGCACAAGCATTAAATGCATACTCATTAGCCCTTCTTACTGACCTGTGGGGTGATGCACCCTGGTCAGAAGCGCTGCAACCTGGAGTAATATTTACCCCTAATCTTGATAAGCAGGAAGCTATTTATGCAGAAGTTTTTCAACTTCTTGATGACGCCATTGCCAACCTGGGGCAAACTACTGTTTTCCCGTCCATAGGTGCGCAAGACTTTATTTACGGTGGAAATGCTGCCAATTGGTTAAGATTTGCTTATGGTTTAAAGGCTCGTTACACAATGCGCCTGTCACATAGAACACCAGCCTATGCTGATGTCATCACCTATGCAAATCAATCATTTACATCAGCCGCCGAAGAAGCCAGCTTCGACTACAATGGTGCTACAACCTTTAGTCCTTTCTATCGCTTCTTTACTGATCGCGATTATTTTGGAGCCAGCCAGAGTTTAGCTGATAAACTTGATGATAGAAACGATCCAAGAGATACTATTTTCTGGAAGAGGCATCCTTCTGCAGGTTCCTTTGAATTTGCACCAAATGGAGGTCCGGAACAAATCCAGGGACGTTATGGAATTTCAGCTATTTCAACTCCTACTGCTCCAACTTACGTGTTAAGCTATCATGAGATTGAGTTTTTGAAAGCGGAAGCTTATGTTCGTTTAGCCAACCTAGATTTAGCCAGAACTGCTCTTGAAAATGGAGTAACTGCTGCTTTGCAAAAAGTAAATATTGGAGTGGCCGCTGCAGATGCTGAAGCATATTTTGACAACGAAGTCCTTCCAAAATTTAATGCAAATCCTCTTCAGGAAGTAATGAATCAAAAATACATTGCATTCTATGAGGAAGAAGCTGTTGAAGCCTACAACGACTACCGCCGCTTAAGAGCAATGGGAGATAATGTAATAGATCTTGATAATCCATTGAATACCACTCAGTTTCCACTACGTTACACCTATGGAGCAAGTGATGTAACTACGAATGAAAACGTACGTAATGCATATGGCGATGGAACATACATTTACACTGAAAATGTATGGTGGGCCGGCGGCACCCGCTAAGTTTTAAATTTTAATTAAAAATAACCAGAATATGAAAACATATAAAATTTTGACATTTTTTGCAGCGATGGTTCTGACCTTTTCGGCTTGCGAAACTGAGGTTGTTGATCCTGCGGGCCCAAGAAACGAAGGTGTTGTTCCCGCAATTACAAATCTAAACCCTGCTGTTTTTGACGTAAATGATCCAGCAAATACCTTCATTCAATTTGACCTGAATGTGGATGCGACTGAAGTAAATGAAATTATAATTATTGCTTCTTTTAATGGAAACAAAAGCAGGGTTGAACTCAAGAGAATCAGCACCTTTCCGTCTAATGTGGTAATTTTCATGCATGAAGTAGCTACTGCATTGGGCATACAACTTGGTGATGTTGAACCAGGCGATGTATTCAACATTGAAGCATTAACATCTGATGGATCTGTTATATACAGATCTAATGCTGCAATTAATGCTGCTGTTGTTTGCGCCTATGACCCAGACCTGGTTTCTGGTGCTTATCGTGCTGTAAGTGCAGATTGGGCCGTTGACGGAGGCATAACCATTACAGTTGATCCTGCTGATGAGTTCATTGTTTATGTATCAGGTTTGGCTGAACTTGATGGTTTGACCGAGGACCAAGGACCGCTGAAAATGATTGTAAACCCGCTCAACTTTGAAGTAACCGCAGTAAAAACGACACTTGCTTCTGTTGCGTTTAGTTATACGAACATCGCGTATGCTGGAACTGGCCTTTTAAACACGTGTGATGGGACCTATGAAATGCTCTTTACTATCACTGTTGACCAGGGATCATTTGGATCATTCCCCTTTACATTTACTAAGTTATAAGGGATAATACATTTGATTTTAATAAAAAAGAGGCCTTCAAAGATGGCCTCTTTTTTTGTTTCATCTTCACAAGATGATGACGAGTTAATAAATCTTTCTGTAATGCCCAACACACTTAATGTGCTTATACTAATCGCATCGTGTTAATTATCTGGCATTTATATTGCCCTCAAGCTGCTAATTCGAAATTGGACTATAATAGAATTAAGGATATGTTAAAATTAAATTAAATTTTTTATTGAAACATATTGATTTTGTACTACATTAGCACTCCTATTTAGCACTTGTATACTCTCCTCACTCTACTACAAATTATTGTTTATTCTTTCTTGAACAGTTAGAACAACGATAATTCATGCTATTTTTCTTAACCAAAGTTTTACCGTTTAACTTAAACTAATCAATTATGAGAAAAATTACAATTGTGCTCGCCTGTATGCTATTTGCTATACAGGCTATGTATGCGCAAAGAACAATCACAGGTACTGTGACGAGTTCTGATGATGGTGGGAGCATTCCTGGTGTATCCGTCGTAGTGTATGGTACAACCATAGGAGTCGTCACTGACATTAGCGGAAACTATACATTAACAGTTCCTGCTGATGCAAACATCCTTGTTTTTAGCTATGTTGGTATGGCTACCCAGGAAGTTGGAATCGCCGGAAGGACTACCATCAATGTAGTGATGCAACCCTCTGCAATCGAGATTGAAGGGGTGGTAGTCACAGCCCTTGGAATTACAAGGGAGAGAAAAGCTCTTGGATATGCGATCCAGGAAGTTGGAGGAGAAGAACTGAACAGAGCCAACCAAACCGATGCCATCAGTGCACTTTCGGGGCGGGTTGCAGGTGTACAGATCTCTTCCTCAACGAATCTTGGCGGTTCCAGCCGGATTCTGATACGTGGAGCCAACTCCATCACCCAGGGTAACCAGCCGCTGTTTATTGTTGATGGTATCCCGATGGATAACTCCAATTACAGTGGAACAGGCGCTGCTTCAGGTGGCGGCGGATATGACTACGGTAACCTGCTGAATGACCTTAACCCGGATGAGATCGAAGAAATCTCGGTTCTGAAAGGTCCTGCTGCAGCAATCTATGGATCAAGGGCTGCCAATGGTGTGATTATTGTCACAACAAAAAGCGCACAGGCCGGTCGTGACGCCTTATCCGTTGAAGTCAATTCAAACCTGGGATTTGAGCAGGTCTATACTTTGCCGATCATGCAAAGAAAATATGGTGGTGGTGCCATCGTTTCAGATGATGATGGTGGTGTAAATGGATTTCAACAAGTTACGGTGGACGGTACCAATTACCTGATTCCCCAGTATCAGGTGGATGAGTCGTGGGGACCAAGATATAATCCGAATATCAATGTTATTCATTGGGACGGTTTTAATGAAGACGGTACGTATGAAACCCGACCATGGGTTGCTCCTGAAAACGATGTTGACAAGTATTGGGATATTGGAAGAACGATTTCAAACTCAATTGCATTGAACAAGAGCGGTCGTGAGTACGGAGTGCGTTTTGCCTACAAAAACACTGATGTTAATGGCACTATGCCCGGTTCATGGCAGAAGAAAAATGATTTTAAAATCAATTCAAACCTTAATATCAGAAGGAATCTGAAAATAAATGGAGCCCTGAATTATATTACTACTGCAACGCAGGGAAGACCCCAATTGGGTTATGGTGATAATTCGGTAGGACAGAAATTCTTCCAGTGGGGACAGCGTCAGCTCGACTATGAAAGGCTGAAGGAATACAAGACTTCAACAGGCGAGCAAAGGACATGGAACAGGAAATCTTTTACTGACCCTACTCCCCAGTATTCTGATAACCCTTACTGGGCGGCTTACGAAAACTTCACAGATGATGTAAGGAATAGGCTGCTGGGTACTGTTGCACTGGAATGGGAAATTGTGGATAACCTGTTTTTGAAGGGCAGTACCTATGGTGACTATTACAATTATACCATTCGTGAAAGAATGGCAGTTGGATCGCAGGCCACACCCATGTATTATGAAGCTGCAAGAGAGTTCTCAGAATTCAACTTTGAGTCAATCCTGATGTATGCTAAGCGGCTTGAAAACATAGGTATTACCGGCCTTGTAGGAGCCAACAAAAGGGTTGACCGCTTTGATCTCATTAGAGGACAAACCTCCGGTGGATTAGTTGTTCCGGGTGTTTATAACTTGCTAAACTCAGCTGATGCTCCATTGATGGACGACCTTACTGAGGAAAAACAGGTAAATTCGGTTTTTGCACAGGCTACTGCTGATTTTTCCGGCCTTGTCTATCTGGATGCAAGCTACAGGATTGATTGGTCCTCCACGCTTCCGGAAGATAATAACATGTATGGCTATCCTTCAATATCTGCCAGCTTCGTCTTTTCAGAACTTCTCGAGCTTGACTGGCTGAGTCTTGGTAAAGTGCGATTGGGTTGGGCAGAGGTAGGTAACGACACTGATCCTTATAACGTCTTTGCCACTTATACATACAATGCCAGCGGTGGTTTTATGGGGACACCCCGTGTTTTTAAACCTACAGGGCTTTTAAATGAAAACCTACGCTCTGAAACCACCCGTTCACTGGAAGCAGGTGTTGATGCAATAATGTTTGATAACAGGGTTGATCTGAGTGCAACCTATTTCAATAATACAACTTTCGACCAGATCATGCCGCTGCAGGTTTCCACTGCCACAGGGTATACTTCGCAATTTATTAATGCAGGTGAAATGCTGAACAAAGGTTTTGAATTATCACTTGGACTTGTACCTGTAAGGAACAATAACTTTGAATGGTCGCTGAGGGTCAATTACACGAAAGTCGAAAATGAAGTGGTTGAGCTTTATGCAGACCTGGAATCACTTGATATTCAAAGAGCACCTTTTGGAGGGATATTCCTTAGAGCCAGTGTAGGTGACGCATACGGACAATTGTGGGGAAATGATTTCCTCTATGATGATGACGGTAATAAAGTGATACTCGATAACGGGTATTATGCACAGACTCCAAATCTTGTTCCACTGGGATCTGTTCTGCCTGATTATACCGTGGGCATCAGGAATTCATTCTCTTTCATGGACTTTGATCTAAGTTTCCTGATTGACATCAGAAAAGGCGGGTATTTCTATTCTATCTCCCATATGTGGGGAATGTACTCCGGTATGCTTGAGGAGACAGCAGGTGTGAACGACAAAGGAAATGAGATTCGTGATCCAGTTGCCGAAGGTGGCGGTATCAGACTTGAAGGTGTAACTGGTGAAGTTACCTGGAACGATGACGGAACCTATACTGTTACCAATACTGCGGAAAATCAAACATACGTTTCGGGTGCAGGATGGGCAGCAAGGCATTATCACGGTTTTGGTTTCCCAAGTGCACAGTCAGTTTTCAGCGCTGACTATATTAAGCTCAGGGAGTTAACCTTTGGGTATACCTTCAAAAGTGCAACACTTGGTAATTATATCAAGGGTGTACGTCTATCTCTATACGGTCGCAACCTGTTGACATGGGGACTTGATCAACCAGGCTTTGATCCTGAAATGACAGCCAACGGATCTGATAACATTCAGGGACTGGATGGTGGTTTACAACCGATGTTCAGGTCAATCGGTATAAATCTGAAATTGAATTTTTAATCCATAAATAGAGAAACAATGAAAAAGCTTAAAATAATATTCGCACTTACGCTAATCATGCTGCTGGGTGCATGTGAAATGGAGTATCTTGACAATCCGAACGCTCCAAGTTCTGCACCAACTGCCGCGCTCTTTAACAATAATGTTAAGCGCATGATGGATGCAACACAGGATATGTGGTTCTCAGGCAGGTTCACTTATGTAACCATGCAATACTGGCAACAGACTGAATACGGTGATGAAGACAGATATGTGTATCGTGAATCACAAAGACAATATCAGAATACTATGTATTACATTGCCGAAAACTACAGGGAGATCATCAGATTGAATACGGATGAAGAGACTTCAGACGCGGCGGCGGCTTCCGGCGCCAACGTCAACCAGATCGCTACATGCCGTATACTGCTTTCATACCTCTTTGATATCATGACCAGCACATGGGGAGATATTCCTTACTATTCCTATGGCAGTGACGATCCTGATTTTCAAGCACTCATGCTTTCCGGCTCCGATGAGCAGATCATTACTCCGGCCTATGCAAGCCAGGAGAAGATTTTTGCCGATATCCTGAAGGAACTGGATGAAGCGCACGACCAATTTGATGAAAGCTTGCCGGGTATGTCAGGTGACAATATCTATGGTGGACATGTTGCAAGCTGGAAGAAGTTTGCGAACTCCCTCAGGCTTAGGATCGCCAACAAGATCAAAGGCGCCAATTCAACACTAGCCGAGCAGCACGCTTCAGATGCAATTGCCCAGGGAGTATTTACTAGCAATGCAGACAATGCTATGTTTGCTTATGAAACAAGTGATGCAAACTCATCTCCGAGCTACAATGCATGGTATGTTGGAAACAGGAGTGACTTTGCAGTAGGACATAGTTTTATTACCCTTCTCAAAGGAGAAAACCTTGTAGGACATGACCATTCTACAGTTGTGACAGGAGCCAATCCTAATCCCTTCTTTGGCATAACCGATCCCCGTCTGCCTATTTATGCGCAGCCTAATTCCGATGGCGATTTTGTGGGAATGTTTATTGCAGAAAATTCAGCAGATGCTGCAACTTTTACAGCTGAATCATTGCCAGGAACTGCGATTATTGAGACACCAGAATTTGCGGAGACACTGATAGAATTTGCGGAGGTAGCGTTTATTCTGAGTGAGAGAAATGGCTGGGATCAGGCCCAGTATGAGAATGGTATCAGGGCATCCTGCCAAAAGTGGGGTGTAGCAGACGCTGATATCAATGCGTTTATCGCTGCATTGCCGGGTGCAAATGAAGAGAATGTTCTTACCCAGAAATATATTGCGCTTTATATGCAGGGCGATGTTGCATGGGCTGAGTACAGGAGAACAGGATATCCGAAAACCCTGATTCCTGTTTTCTCAGAGTTCAGCCTGTACATTCCTGGCACTGATACCTGGCTAGACAAGCGTTTTGATCCGCTAGTCGAGCAGGTTACTGATCTTCCTTATAGGATGAAGTACCCACAGCAAGAGCAAACACTAAACGGTAATAGCTGGAAAGCAGCAGTTGATAAGCTATCGAATGGAGATGTGATTTACTCCAAACTTTGGTGGGACGTTAACTAGTGGCCAAAGTTATTAATTTCTGGCACAAAAAAAGAGGCTGTCCCAAAAGGACAGCCTCTTTTTTTTCTTATTTATCATTTTGAAATTTTCAACTTTGAATTTTTCCTTCACCGGTTCAGCCAATAACGATTAACGGAAGGTAGATTGATGGTTTTCAGCTCAAAACGGGTTACGGGAATCTACAACGCATTTTCGTACACTCCTGAAAATATAGCAGAATATAAGGTTATGTAGTATCCTTAAAGCATTGTAGCAAGCGCTATTCAGGCAAATTTATCGCTTGTAATTGAACCCTCAATGAGTCAGAAAAAACCAAAAAACTGTCTTTGTACTGTTCCTTAACCGGTTCAGCCGGTGGTGATTTTACTGATAGCGGATTCATGGGTTTTCCGTTTTCGTAAAACCTGTAATCGAGGTGAGGGCCGGTTGAGGTTCCGGTACTCCCCACGTAACCGATAACTTGTCCCTGCTTCACACGAACCCCTTCCCTGATTCCTTTTCCATATTTTGAAAGATGGAGATATTGGGTCTTATGAACGCTGTTATGCACGATTTCAACCATATTGCCGGCTGCACCGCGATAACGTGCAATTGTAACTTTGCCATCACCGATTGCAACAACAGGAGTACCGGTGGGTGCTGCATAATCAACACCATGATGAGGCCGGTAAACCCTGTGCACAGGATGAAGGCGCCTGTGAGAAAAATGCGAGGAAATTCTTGAAAACTGCAATGGTGCCTTTAAGAATGTCTTACGAAGACTGTTGGCCTTCTCATCAAAATAATCGCCAACGCTGTCCTGCTCAAAATAAAATGCAAAGAAATCATTTCCGGTATGTTGGAAGTGTGAAGCCAATACCCGTCCAATTCCGATCGGTTGGCCTTCAACCAAAAGAAGTTCATAAAGTACCCGGAAGTTATCGCCTTGCTGAATGCCAAAGAAGTCAATTGTCCAGGCATAGATTTCAGAAAGTTCCAGTGCCAATTGAGGATTATTACCCTGACCGGCGATAGCATTCCATAACGAGGATTCTATCACTCCTGATGCTTCCATGATCCTACGCTCAATTTCACGGGCGCCTGTGTAAACCTGGATAGAGTCGCCAAGATCAAAGACCACGTAAGAAGTCGCCGACTCTTCGTAAATGAAATATTTGATGGTTTGCAAAGAATCGTTCAAACAAAGAACGGAATATGCATTACCGGCCCTGATCCTTCGCAGGTCAAATACTCCCCTCGCCCGCCTCGACATAAGATCAATGTCAGAAAGACTTACATTGTAGCGGGTTAAAATCGTAGATAAAGTTTCGCGCGGTAGTACAACACCCTCATACATCACCAGCGAATCAACCGGTATTCCAAATTTTGTAAGCGGTTCCGGATTGTATAGTTCTTTATCAAAATCATCCATATGGGTGGGACGTAACAAATATCTGTAAATAACCCACATAAGAATGCTTGAAGCTATAATAAGTAACAGGATTGCGAGATGCTTTTTTTTCATCAGAAATGTGTTTTCACCGGAACAGCCTAAGTTTTCCGGTTCGGAAAGGAAAGAATTAATGTTAGCAGAAATTTAGTTGACGCTCTTTTCAGAAAAATCTTTTCCGGCCCTGAAGCACCTGATATTAACATCAACCACTTCCTCCCCTTTGCGACTGAAGATTTTTGTAATGGCCTGCTCGAATTTCTCTGCTTCAATATCAAGATATGGCGATGCGGCTCCAAGAATGACCATATTGGCTGAGCGTGCCGAACCCAAATCTTTGGCAATCTGATCAGCATCAAGAGCGATATGTCGGGGAAATTTCTCAACCTCTTCCATAACTTTCTCCAGCGGCGGATAATTGCGGATATTAATGTATGGAGTAGTATTAGTGATCAGCCAGCCATTGGGTGATAACATTGGCAGGTAGCGGAGCGATTCCATTGGTTCAACTGAAATGATCATATCGGCTTTCCCTTTAGGGATCAGATCGCTTGCTATTTCTTTATCTGAAATTCTGAGGTTCGATTGCACATCGCCACCGCGCTGACTCATGCCGTGTACCTCGGCCTGCTTCAAATGTAGTCCCATATCAAGGGCGGCCATGCCAATGGTAGCTGCTATGGAGAGGATGCCTTGTCCGCCAACGCCGGCCAGTATAATATCTTTCTTCATTTTTTGAGGTTTTATTGAGTTGTAATTTGTTTTCGATGGGGTTTGTAAATCTGAAGTCTGGCCGCGGATTCAGGTATGGTCTTTATTATTCTTTCCTAATATCCAATCATTGCTTACTAATTACACAACGCCGGTCAGACTGATGTTATTACGACGATCTAACTTAAAGCACCCTGTTTCTTTTTGTCTTTCAGTTTCTTTGTTGCAGTAACAATGCATTCGCGGCGGGGAATAATCACAGAAACTCCTTTATAGGCGATCTCCTGCTTCATAATCTTCATGTTCTCTTCATGGTTCTTAGGAATAGGATTAATAATATGAATGTGATCGCTTTCAACACCGAGCGCTGAACAAATGTCCTCAATCTTACCCAGGGCTGCTGAAGGCTGGCCACCGGTCATTGCCGTGGTGGCATTATCGAGTATGAAAACCGTAATGTTGGCTTTATCATTCACTGCATCCAGCAATCCCGTCATGCCCGAATGGGTAAACGTTGAATCACCTATAACAGCTACCGATGGGATTAATCCGGCATCAGCAGCACCTTTTGCCATAGTGATAGAAGCGCCCATATCAACACAGGAATTTATAGCGTCGAATGGTTCAAGCGCGCCAAGGGTATAACAGCCAATATCGGAAAAAACGCGACCTTTCCCATATTCCGCAATTGCTTCGTTCAATGCATTATAGGAATAAATATGCGGACAGCCTTTACAGAGCGATGGCGGACGGGGCGCTACGATTGAAGGAACTGGATTTCCCCATTCATCCTTCATGCCAAGCGCAACGGCAACAATATTCGGATCAAGCTCCCCATCGCGTGGCACAGTTCCATCCAGGCGTCCTTTAATTTTCTTTCCATTGTTAAGAATGCCTCGCAGAAGTTCTTCGATAATCGGATAACCATCTTCAAGCACAAGGATTGATTCACATTCGTCATACATCCTGCGAACCATTTCTGTTGGAACAGGGTACTGCCCTATTTTCAGAACCGGAAAAGGCACATTGCGGTCGGGATAATTTTCATAGAGATAATTATATGCAAGGCCGCAGGTGATGATGCCCATGCTTTTGTCAGGCCCGTCAATGTACTGGTTGAAAGGTGATTTCAGCGATTCTTCCTCAAACTGGATTTGTTGCTGGAGCAGTCGCTTGTATTGGCGACGGGCAATTGCAGGAAGGAGGATAAACTGCTTTGGGTTTTCAGGAATCCGAACCGCGTTTTGCTCACGTTTTTTACCAAGTGCAACACCGGCCCTTGAATGTGCAAGCCTGGTTGTGATCCGGATCAAAACAGGAATACGGTATTTCTCAGAGAGATCGAAGCCATGAATAACCATATCGTATGCCTCTTGCTGGTTGGTAGGTTCAAGAATGGGGATCATGGCAAACTTTCCATAAAACCTTGAGTCCTGTTCGTTTTGAGATGAGTGCATGGAAGGATCGTCGGCTGCAAGAACTACCAGTCCACCATTGGCTCCGGTAATGGCCGAATTAATGAAAGCATCAGCAGCTACATTGAGTCCCACATGTTTCATACAAACCATGGCACGCTTGCCTGCATACGACATGCCCAGGGCGCCTTCCATAGCTGTTTTTTCATTGGCTGCCCAGCATGCCTTAATGTTTTTGGTTTTTGCTTCTTTGGAGGCGGCAACATATTCGGTGATTTCAGTGGAAGGTGTTCCCGGATAAGCATAAATTCCGGAAATGCCAGCATCAATTCCGGCTTGAGCTATGGCCTCATCTCCAAGTAAAAGTAATTTGTTCATAGGGTAGTATTTTGATTGTTATTTCATTATTCAAGTAGCGGGACTATGAGCTGAATGTAGTATTTCTTATGCAAATATTCAACTTATTGAGGTTTACAAAACTATAAAAAAAAGCATTGCCAGAGTAGAACTTCGGCTAACTATACTGAGTATAAACAATAGGGTTTAGTACTCTCAGATGCCTTCTGCAAATCATAACGCTCCTCCGGAGCCTAAGGGTTTGTCCCTGCTTCTTTTACCAACATCAGGCTCCTCTGGAGCCATCGAAATTAACAACTGGTTCATGAAATTGAGCTCCATCCACGCAACGATCCCATTGAGTTCATATGTTGGCAAATGGGAAAGATTTTGCAAAAGTCACATATCTGGTTGCTTGTAAACGATCCCGTAGGGATCAGACGTTGGTAGCAAAGCATGCGGGTGGCAGTCAAAGGCGCCCCGGAGGGGCGCGACCTGTTCGTGAATGATCAAACAGTCACGCTCCTCCTGAGCATTTCGGGTTTATCCCTCTTTCTTTTACCAACATCCGGCTCCTTCGGAGCTGACTTAATCAGCAGCAATTTCATGATAACATGTTCGATCTTGACAATGATCCCTGAGAGATCGGATGAGGATATGGTAACGATCCCGTAGGGATCAGATGTTGGTAGCAAAGCATAAGAAATATTAACCAATGGCGCCCCGGAGGGGCGCGATCATCTCTGAAAGTTCCAATCCAAATGGTTTATCTATTTTTGTGTGTATATTAATCCTGCCCATGAACTTCCTCGCCCATGCATACCTCTCTGGCAACGATGAAAACATCATCGTCGGAAACTTCATTGCTGACCATGTGAAGGGAAAAGTTATCAACAACTATAATGTTGAAATTCTGAAAGGTATAAAGCTACACCGCCGGATAGATGCTTTTACTGACTCACATCCAATTGTCAGAGAAAGCACCGGAAGGTTGAAAGAGCAATTTGGCAGGTTCTCAGGAGTAATCGTTGATATGTTTTATGATCACTTCCTGGCAAAGAACTGGAATGATTATTCGGAAGTACCTATTAAAAAATTTACTGCTGGCATTTACAGGGTCATGATGAACCATTTTATGATCTTACCTCCAAAAACACGACGAATCCTGCCTTTTATAATGGCTGACGACTGGATGGCAAGCTATGCGAACCTTGAAGGGTTGAATATGGCTTTAACCGGTATGTCGCGCAGAACAAACTTCAACTCAGGTATGGAACACGCGGTTGAAGCCCTCAAAAAAGACTATTCACTTTATAAAGATGAATTTTCAGCATTCTTTGTAGAGCTTAGCGCTGATTCATCCAGGTTCTTAACTGAAATTGATATGAGCTAAAAATTTGGGATCAACCCATTAACGTCGCCACCAGCTTTCGCCGGCCAGCCCGGTTTCTGAACTCACACAAATATAATCCCTGCCATGTTCCCAGTTGCAAACGGTGGTTTCTGATTGGTATAGTTATGGACGAACCTAACATTGACGCCTTAATATGCGCAGGCATATCATCAGCCCCTTCCATTGTATGCTTGTAATATGGAGCTTCTTCAGGAACCAGCTTATTATAGACTGTTTCAAAATCACTCAGAACTGTTGAATCAGCGTTTTCGTTGATGGTCAATGCTGCAGAGGTGTGTTGTATAAACACATTCAAGAGTCCGTTTTCAGGAAGTTCATTCACGGCATCAAGTATCAGGTCTGTGATAATGTGGAATCCCCTGGAATAGGCAGGAAGAAGAATATCATAATGGCGGATCATAGCACGATTATTCCTTTTTGGACTTCAACGCCATTTCCTCGAGCATGGCAGTAGTCACTGATTTGGGCCTTTCAAGCGGGTAACCAAGTGCGCGGTCCCAAACCAGATTCGCAGCAATACCCAGCGATCGGCCAATTGCAAACAATACGGTATAGAAGTCGTATTGTGTGACCCCATAGTGCCAGTGTATCACACCGGTTTGAGCATCGAGGTTTGGCCATGGGTTCTTGGCTTTGCCTTGTTCAAGAAGAATTGGCGGAACAACTTTGTATAGCTTATCTACGAGCTTAAACAATGGATCATCAGGCATGTACTTCAAACAGAAATCCCGTTGTATGGTGTATCTTGGGTCTGTTTTGCGCAGCACGGCATGACCGTAGCCAGGGATAACTTGTCCACTGTTGAGTGTATCCCACACATACTGTTTGAGTTCTTCTTCACTGGGATCTTCGCCATCCATTTTCTCCTTCAATTCCTGTAGCCAGCGCAGTACTTCCTGGTTTGCCAGGCCGTGAAGCGGGCCAGCAAGTCCGTTCACCATTGACGAAATGCTCAAATAAACATCAGCCAGGGAACTTGCAACAAGGTGACCGGTATGTGCACTTACATTACCGCTTTCGTGATCGGCATGAATAATAAAATGCAGTCGTGCAACCTCATCGTAAGGAGTGCCTATGCCCATCATATGCGCAAAGTTAGCTCCATAGTCAAGGTGGGGATTGGATTGTATTCTTTTGCCATCGCGATAAAGTTTTGCAAAAATGTAGGTTGCAACTTCGGGTAACTTGGCAAGCAGGTTCAATGCATCCTCATAAGTTGGATCCCAGTATTCCATTTTACTGATCCCTGCATGGTATTTCTTGGCAAAAAACGACTCACGCTGCATAGTCATGACTGCGGCTGAAAAGATTGTCATCGGATGGCTGCAGCAAGGCAATGAATCAATGACTTCATAAACGTAACGGGGAAGGATTCTTCGCTTGTTAAACTCATCAAGCATTTCGTCAACCTCCTCATTATCTGGAATATCTCCGGTTAGCAAAAGATAGTACAGGCCTTCTACGTATGGCATTTCAGAACCTTTTGGTTTGGGAAGTTTTTCAAAAACTTCAGGCAATGTATATCCACGATACCGGATCCCTTCCATCGGATCGAGATAGGAAATATCAGTAACCAGGCTCTTGATTCCGCGCATTCCTCCAATTACCTGGCCTATTGTGACTTTATCAATCACAACATCGCCATATTCCTTAATCAGCTTTTCGGTTCTGGGGCGCCATTCTTCAATTTTATGACGCAGTTTTTCTTTGATCTTCATGGTAAATGATTATTATTTCGTTTGTGCTAATTATCCGTTAATTACATATTGATATTCCTGATCATTGCATCGGCAAACTCAGAGGTTTTCAGCAAAGTAGCTCCTTCCATCAACCGATGAAAATCATAGGTGACGTGTTTCTGTCTGATTGTGGTTTCGAGACTGCGTGAAATCAGTTCTGCCGACTCATCCCAGCCCATGTATTCAAGCATCAGGGCACCGCTAAGTATTACCGAACCTGGATTCACCTTGTCAAGATCAGCATATTTGGGTGCAGTGCCATGAGTAGCCTCAAAAACAGCATATCCCGTTTGGTAATTGATATTTGCGCCTGGAGCTATCCCGATTCCTCCAACCATAGCAGCTAGGGCATCGCTGATATAATCACCGTTAAGGTTCATTGTTGCAATCACACTGTATTCAGCAGGCCTGAGCAGGATCTGCTGTAAAAACGCATCTGCAATTACATCTTTGATTAATAACTTTCCTTGTGCTATTGCCTCTGATTGTTGCTTGACAGCAACGTCAACGCCTTGTTCTTCAGCAATACGGTCGTACATCGCCCAGGTAAAAACCTTTCCGGAATACTCGCGCTCGGCTAGTTCATAGCCCCATTTCTTGAAGGCGCCTTCAGTGAATTTCATAATATTGCCTTTATGCACAAGGGTTAGCGAAGGTAATTTTTTGCTCAGGGCATATTCAATGGCGGCTTTTACCAGACGCTCAGTCCCTTCGAGTGAGATGGGTTTAATGCCAATTGAAGAAGTTTTGGGAAACCGCAAATTCTTCACGCCCATTTCATTTATAAGGAAGTTTTTGACTTTCTCTACTTCTGGTTCACCATGCATGAACTCAATGCCGGCATAAATATCTTCGGTGTTTTCGCGGAAAATCACCATGTTCACTTTTGATGCGTCTTTTAAAGGACTCGGCACTCCGCTGAACCACTTTACTGGTCTAAGGCATACATACAGATCAAGTTCCTGCCGCAATGCAACATTCAGTGACCGGATGCCTCCTCCTACAGGAGTAGTCAGAGGCCCTTTGATCCCTACCAGGTAATCGCGGAATGCTATTAAAGTTTCTTCGGGAAGCCATGAACCGGTTTGCCTGAACGCTTTTTCACCAGCCAGGACTTCTTTCCAGATTAATTTTCGCTTTCCGGCATAAGCTTTTTCAACGGCGGAATCTAAAACCCTTACGGAAGCCCGCCAAATATCAGGGCCTGTTCCATCTCCTTCAATAAACGGAATTACCGGGAAATCAGGCACTTTTAATTTGCCATTAACGTTTGTGATTTTCTCTCCTTGCATAAGCTTTCATATGGTTTTGATGGTGAGTAAAAATTTAGTAAATATATAAAGAATAACATAAGTGCATTCGGCAGTCGTTGAAAATTCTAAGATTTATCCTCAATTTCCTAAACAAACTCCCGTAGGAATAGTTTATTCACTGTAATCGAAATGATAGAGGAAAACAACCATATTGTAGTTTACGATGGTGAGTGCGGTCTTTGCGCTCTTTCGGTGAAGTTCATTCGCCGGCACGACAAGCACAATGTTTTTAGTTATATCCCACAGCAATCGGTTGAGGCACTCAGACTTACAGGAACGAAGCACAGTCCCGTATCTCAGCATGGATCTGTAATATATATTAATCGGGATCGTTATTATTACCGTTCGGATGCAGCAATCCGGATCCTGATGAAGCTTGGCGGTTTTTATAAGTTAAGTGCAATATTTTTGGCGGTGCCAAAAAGGTTCAGGGATTATTTTTACGATTGGGTGGCGCGTAACCGTCACCGCTGGTTCAAAAGCGGGGATAGCTGCAGCATATAAATGCTGTTTTGAAGGGTTGAAACTTTAATTTTCACCGGAAATTAAGCACAAACCTCAATAGCCTTTTTGATTACTTTTGCGAAACTATAACAAACTATACAGCCCCTTTAGTATGATGACCTATAAATCTACCTTTACCTTTTGCCTGATCCTTTCTGTTAACCTGATTTTTTCAATTGCTCTTTACTCACAAACCGGCACTGTAAGAGGTTTTGTTTATGAAAAAGAAAATGGTGAACCGGTAATTTTTACCAACGTTTACTTTCAGGGCACATCCATTGGCGCTGCAACTGATGTAAATGGCTATTATGTTATTTCACGCATTCCACCTGGAAATTATACGCTGATGGTGACCTCGATGGGTCACGACACGCTTAGTGTTCCCATGAGCATCAAGGCCAATGATGTGATCACCAAAAACCTTTATGTTGTTCCCGGCGCTTTCCAACTCGAAGGTGTTCAGGTAACTGCACGGCGTGATGAAGCACAAACTGAAACCAGAACTTCTGTTGTTAAGATTACACCACGCCAGATCAAACAACTTCCAACATTTGGAGGCCAGGCTGATCTTGCACAATACCTTCAGGTGTTGCCTGGCGTAATTTTTACCGGTGATCAGGGGGGCCAGCTTTATATTCGTGGGGGCCCGCCAATTCAAAATAAGGTATTGCTTGATGGCATGACCATCTATAATCCATTTCACTCCATAGGGTTGTTTTCGGTATTCGACACTGATATTCTGCGCAATGTTGATGTGTATACCGGTGGATTCAATGCCGAATATGGCGGTAGGATTTCGTCCATCATGGACTTAACCACCCGTGATGGCAACCGTACGAAATTTGCCGGAAAAGTAGATGCCTCTACTTTAGGAGCTAAGTTGCTGGTTGAAGGCCCGATTGTTAAATTAAACGAAGACCGTCCCGATGATTTCAGTGCTTCGTTTATCCTTTCAGTCAAAAACTCATATCTCAGGGAAAGTTCAAAGTTGTTTTACAATTATATTGACGATGACGGACTGCCTTATAACTTCCTGGATATTTACGGAAAAGTTTCTATCAATGCCGGTAATGGCAGCAAGGTCAACTTTTTCGGGTTCAAATTTCAGGATGATGTAAATTACCGCCTCGTGAGTGAATTCAATTGGGATACCTATGGTGGTGGTATGAATTTTTTGGTGATCCCGGGAAAATCGCCTGCTCTCCTGGAAGGCAACGCTTCGTTCTCAAGTTATATGATTTCATTGAATGAAGCCGACGGACGGCCGCGAACCAGCGAAATCAACGGCTTCAATGTTGGGCTTGCCTTTACCTATTTCATGGGTAAGAACCACATTAAATATGGAATTGAATCCCTCGGATTTCTTACCGATTTCACTTTCTTCAATGCATTGGGATGGCGTATCAACCAAAAACAAAATACTACGGAATTGGCCAGTTATGTGAAATACCACTACAGCGCAGGCAAATTTTTGTTTGAACCCGGATTAAGGATACAATGGTATGCATCGCTTGGCGAATTTTCGCCTGAACCACGTTTGGCCATCAAATACAATGTTACCAATCATTTCCGGTTAAAGATGGCTTCCGGCATTTATTCTCAAAATCTTATGAGTGGTACTTCGGATCGCGATGTTGTAAACTTGTTTTATGGTTTTCTTTCAGGACCCGAAAACCTGCCCAAGGAGTTTGACGGAAGCGAAATAACGCATAAGTTGCAGAAAGCCCGTCACCTCATCGTCGGTATGGAGTATGACCTTACTGATCATCTTCTCCTGAACCTTGAAACTTACATTAAAGATTTTACACAGCTTACCAACCTCAACAGGGATAAATTGTATGAAGATACTCCTGCAAATGCAGATAAACCTGAACGACTCAGAAAAGATTTCATTATTGAAAAAGGCGCAGCACAGGGGGTGGATTTATCTCTGAAATATGACTACAGATCCTTTTACCTCTGGACAGTTTACTCACTTACTTACGTTGACCGCTTTGATGGCATAATTTCTTATTTCCCGCACTTCGACCGTAGGCATAGCGTAAATATTGTTGGAACCTACCAGTTTGGCAAAAACAAAGGCTGGGAAATCAGCAGTCGCTTTAATTACGGCAGTGGTTTTCCATTTACGCAATCGCAGGGTTATTATGAGCGCATACCTTTCCAGGATGGCATTTTCACTGATTACATGCAAATAAACGGACAACTAGGCATTATTTATGCCGATCTGAATAAAGGTCGTTTATCCGATTATCACAGGTTGGATTTCAGCATTCGTTATCTTGCAAAATTTGGCAAACATACCAAGCTTGAATCTACAGCTAGTGTTACCAATGTGTATAGCAGGAGCAATGTATTTTATCAGGACAGGATTACCGGCGAACGCATTGATCAATTGCCTGTTATGCCCAGTTTGGGGATGAGTTTGAGTTTTTGATGGGCTGAGGGACAAAGAGCAGGGAGCATGGGGCACAGGGCGAAGAACTGAGGACTTTGGGCTTTGGGCTTAGGACTGAGAGCTTGGGGCAAAAGCGAAGAATAATACATCCTGAATCACCTTCAGCATAGGTTCTGCTACTAGTTTTTATTTATCATTTCTATTTCAAAATAACGTTCTCTAATTGAATTTGGTGATGCTAATCCTTTGTTGCATGGTGTCGGTTCTTTTTCCCGCTGTTCCAATCCGTAATTAAAAGCACTAATCAAATCAGAATAATTGTTCATCGTGCTTATTGCACCTATTCTAATAGCGTTAATATCAATATGTAAATTATCAACAATAGTTTCTGTGGTTAAAAATTCCTGCTTTACATAGACAATATCAAACAAATCAACACACTCACGGTTTAATAATCCACTAGGTATCTGTCTTCCAAATAGTTTACCGTCATTTATGAAGCAGAACCCTATCCACAGTCCCGTTTCATCTTGGCTAAAGTCTAATACTACAGCGTCAATATATTCGTCTTGTAAATTCAAACGTATTCTATCTCCGAATTTAAAATCAATTTTTGCAGTGTCTATTCCACTCCAGTCGGGTCTGAAAATATCGTGATCACCAGATATCCCTGTCCGGTTGCAACCCAACAAGAGTATCAGAAATATCAAGCATATGTAGTTTATAGTAGTCTTCATAAAATTAATGGCAACTTCATTCTTGTGTCTTTGAACTTTGAATTTTGGATTTGGGATTCGGGTCCTGGGTCTTCCTCTACTCTTTGACCTTTGAATCAATAATGATGGTTACCGGGCCGTCATTTACAAGATGTATCTGCATCATGGCTCCGAACTCGCCACTATGAACCGATTTGCCAAGCATCTCTGAAAGTTTTGTTTTAAAGGTTTCATAAAGTGGGATCGCAACTTCGGGCCTTACAGCGCGGATATACGAAGGCCTGTTTCCTTTGCGGGTACTTGCATGTAGTGTAAACTGGCTGACAATAAGAACATCAGCATTTACATCTGTTACTGCAAGGTTCATCACCATTTGATCGTCATTAAAGATCCGCAGCCTGGCAATTTTTCCACAAAGCCAATCAATATCATCTTCACCGTCAGCTTCTTCAATTCCAAGAAGAATCAATAAGCCATTTCCAATTTCAGCAACAATCTTGCTATCAATTAATACTGATGATTCTGTAACTCTTTGTATTACTACCCGCATAAATTATTCATTGTAAAGTGTTTCACTGAAAATCCATTTCTACATTTCTACATTTCATCATTGCTCCATTACTCCATCATTCCATATCTCAATTACTCCACCCCCGCCAAATCATTCCCATCTTGTAATATCCAGTTCCTTATCAGTAAGGATGCTCAGATAGCTGTTGTATCTCAATTTGCTGATGCTTCCATTTTCAAGACCATCTTTTACCGCGCATTTTGGTTCGTGGGTGTGGGTACAATTATGAAACTGGCAATTCATGCTAACAGCCCTCATTTCAGGGAAACGCTCCCAGACTTCCTTGCGGTCAAAGTCGGTGAGGCTGAATTCCTGAATCCCCGGGGTGTCAATAATAAATGCACCAAATGAAAGCTCAAACATCTCGGCAAAAGTGGTGGTGTGCTTTCCCTTGAGATGTTGTTGCGAAATTTGACTGGTTCGAAGGTTCAATCCGGGCTCAATAGCATTGACGAGAGCAGATTTCCCGGTTCCGGAATGACCTGTTAACAAAGTGGTTTTATCCTTCATGGCATCACGCAGCTCTGTGATACCATATCCTTCGAGCGCTGATGTTAAAAAACAGCGATAGCCAATTGACTCATATAAGGCAATGAGCTGGTTCAAAACAAGAAATTGTTTTTCATCGTAAAGATCGTGCTTGTTGAAAACCAGGCAGGCCGGAATATGGTAGGCCTCGGCAGTAATAAGAAACCTGTCAATGAACCCTATCGAAGTACGAGGCATGGCCAAAGTTGCAATTAACCATGCCTGGTCAATATTAGCTGCAATTATATGCGACGCCTTTGAAAGTTTCACCGATCGCCTGATGACGTAATTATGCCGGGCGCCAATTTTAATGATTGAAGCGGTTGGTTTGCCGGGTTCCATAGCAATTGTAACTCTATCTCCAACGGCTACAGGGTTGGTGGTGCGTATGCCACCAGTACGGAATTTGCCCCGTAAGCGGCATTCCACACGTGATCCATCATCCAGCCTCACCACATACCAACTACCTGTGGATTTAGTTACCGTTCCTTCCAAAGTGAAAATATTTAAAATTATTCCGGAAAGTTATAATGTTTCCGAATGGGTTTTTTGATGTCCCAGACACATTTGAGGCCTTTCTTGAAAATTACAAAATCGCCGGTGCTTATGTTATAATTGCCTCCGCTGGTTTCAATCGTTACTTCGCCTTCAAGTATCTGGCATTCCTCATCGCCATTGTACTGCCATGGAAACCGTGAGATTTCTTTTTCCCAGATAGGCCAACTCTTAATTCCTTTGCGTTCAATTTCCTCAAATGTTAATTTTTTTACAATTAAATCGTCCATTTTATGCTAAGTATAATTTTGTTGTAAATTTACAACTTCCTTTGCATACAACAAACATTGCCATTATGTACACTAACTACCTAATTTCAGCGGCCGTTACTCTTCTCATTGCTATTCTGATGTACATTTACCTGGGCCTGAGATTCAGGAAAGGCTCATCATCTGCGCTGCTCCTTGTTTTTTTTCTGGGTATAATCAGCATTGCGCTGAATGTGTTTAGCGTGTATTTGACTAACGAGGCAGGTTTCTTCCCCTTGGGTGGAAACATCAAAAGGGTTGCATTTTATGCATTGGTCACTGCCGGATTTGTGCGTGAGTTTGGAAAATTCCTGGCCATCCGTATTGCTTCATTCTCCCGTAAGGATCTGAATAATCCTGCTGACGGGATAGTGTATTCCGTAATGGCATCGCTTGGCTTCACACTTGCCGCATTGATATGGAATATAATTTTTTTTCAGGAAGACTCACAGGAGCTTTACCGCAGTTTTCTTACACTTCCCGCAAATATAATCACGGCGATTATTCTAGGCTTCTTTTTGGGTCTTGGTGAGCAGCGTAAAAACAGGTTTATTGACTCCATGACCGGTTTGATTGCTGCGACGCTGTTTCATGCAGTGTTCGAATTCAGTATGCTTACTTCCGATGTGAGCCTGATCCTGGTAGTTTTTACCGGATCAATTGTTATTGTGGGAATTTTAATCAGCAAAGCAATTAGTTTGAGCACATCATAAACGTTGTTGTTGGCGATTTCACAAACTGGTCTTGTAATAGTGATTATATCCTTGCGTCATTGCGGCTTGGCAGTGTATATTATTCAGGTCTTAAACCATTCAAAGCAACTTATAGATTTTCCCGGGCAGGGTTTTTACAATCCCTTCAAATTCGAGGTTCAGCAAGGCATTGGCCACAAGCGCCGGGCTGATTTCCGTTTCATTGCACAGCCGATCAATACTCGCTTCGCCATTGGTTTGAAGAACCTCAACAATCTTTTCCTGATCAGGGCTGAGTTCGATCATAAGTTTCTTTTGCACTATCTGCGGCTTCGCAACATCGCCCCAGCCCATGATATATTTAACATCATCGGCTGATTGAAGCAGCGCGGCCTTATTGGTTTTGATGAGGAAGTTGCATCCTTCGGAATAATAATTGCCAATATTGCCGGGAACCGAGAAAACATCGCGGTTGTAGGAATTTGCGATTTCGGCGGTGATTAAGGCCCCGCCTTTCATTCCTGCTTCTACCACAATGGTTGCATCGGCCAAGCCGGCAATGATGCGGTTGCGTGCAGGAAAATTTTCCCTGTCGGGATTGGTGCCGCTAGGAAAATCAGTGATTAATCCACCCTGATGCAACATGCGTTCGGCCAGCGATTTGTTGAGCGGCGGATAAATCCGGTCAAGGCCATGGGCAAGTACGGCAATGGTGTTCAGACCCTGATCAAGCGCAGATTTATGCGCACATGTATCAATGCCGTATGCAAGCCCGCTCACAACCATCACATCAAGGTTTTTCAAACCGGTGATCAGTTTTTCGCACATCTCTTTGCCGTAGTGCGATGCATGCCGTGTGCCAACAACAGCAACAATCCGGGCATGGTTCAGGTCAGCTTTGCCTTTGAAAAAAATCATCAAAGGCCCGTCAACACACTCTTTCAGCCTTTTCGGATAATCGGCATCAGTATAAAATACTGCATTTATCTTGTACCTGTTGATGAACTCAAGTTCCCTGGCTGCCATTTCCAAAGCTGTGTCACGGTGCTCAAGTATTGAATTCACGATGAGATCGCCAACACGCTCAGTCTTGAGCAAGGCTTTCTTCTTTTCAATGAAAACAGCTTCCGGGCTGCCACAAACGGCGACAAGTTTTTTCCCTAGCACATCGCCGATGCCGGGAATTAAGGTAAGAGCAATTTGATGCAAGATACTCATAGAAGGTTCGAATAAGACTGTGATTACACGATTCAATTCAGAGTTGTACCTTTACAAACCTAAATTGAGTCCATTCCGAAAAGGAATAATTTGTGACATTATTTAACAATGACTCATATTATATTATTGATACACTGTATTTTGAAATTTATCAATCGTGCATTCGCGGCTAACATTCACTTTTTGCAAGGAATTCAGAATTATTTATTCAAAGTTGCTTTCTCAAGCCTCAACTGCTCGCTTAAAAACAGGTAAAAATAACCAAAAATCCATTGCCTGATAACCTTAACATATTGATTTGTCCACTCGACTGGGGACTTGGCCATGCCACGCGATGCGTGCCGATTATCAGGCAACTTATGACATCTCAATGCCGGGTTTTTATTGCCGGTCATGGGCGATCGTTGGATTTTTTGAAAACCGAATTCCCTGAATGTCAGTTTATAAATCTCCCTTCATACCGGTTTCTTTATTCCAGCAAGGGATCAATGGCGTTGGCGATGTTGCTTTCGTCCCCACTCATTTTGTACGGTATCTTCAATGAGTACTTGGCGCTAAAGCGTATAATTAAAAAGTATAATATACATGGATTAATTTCTGACAACCGCTTTGGGCTTTGGAATAAGAGCATCCCATGCGTTTATATGACCCATCAGGTTCGGATTAAAACAAATTCAAACCTTTCCTTTCTTGAACACATTCTTTTTAAAATTCACAAGTACTTTATTAAAAAATATGATTTTCTCTGGATTCCGGATTATGAAACAGAACCATCCCTGGCGGGGGAATTATCCCATCATTTTGATGAATCCATACAGCGGCATTACATTGGCCCTTTAAGCAGGTTTGCTGGTTCTGAAAAAGACAATGAAATTAATGAAAGTGATCGGATCGAAATACTGGCTATAGTTTCCGGCCCTGAACCCCAGCGTAGTATTTTTGAAACAATGATCACAGAGCAGGCTTCCGGGATTCAGGAAAAAATAATCCTGCTCCAGGGAATACCTGGCAAAAATATGGAACCGGTTGTAAAAGGCAATCTTACTATTTATGCCCATGTTGAATCAAACCGCCTGAAAAACATGATCATAAATGCAGGCATTGTACTTTGCAGGCCTGGTTATTCTTCGGTAATGGATTTGGCTGTAATGGGCAAAAAAGCATTCTTTGTTCCAACTCCCGGTCAGACGGAACAGGAATATTTAGCGAAAATATTTCAGCGGCAAGAGATAGCCAATTTTTTGCCTCAGCAAAATTTAAAGCTCGCCGATGTAATAAACAAATCCTCTGCGTTCAAAGGTTTTTCGGGTTTTCAATATACAAGCGGTGTTAAACGGGCGGTTGAGCAATTTGTTGACTACATTTGCAAGCAAAAATAAATAGTTGGTTCGGCCAACATAAAATCCTTCTTTTATGATTGCATTTATAACCTGGGAAGTAAGTCCTCAGATTTTCAGTATCGGGAGCTTCGAAGTACGCTGGTATGGGCTCATGTTTGCTTTTTCCTTTTATTTCGGTTATTTAATTGTCCGCAACATGTTCCGCAAAGAGGGCATTGCCGAAAACAAGCTGGATAGCCTGGCAACCTGGGTGATTATTGCAACTATTATTGGCGCCCGACTGGGTCACACCTTGTTTTACCAGCCTGAGCATTACCTGCGCCATCCACTTGATATCCTGAAAATCTGGGAAGGCGGGTTGGCCAGTCATGGTGCGGCAATTTCAATAGTGCTTGCATTGTGGTGGTTTGTACGAAAGGAAAAATGGGATTTCCTGTGGCTGATGGACCGCATTGTTATTGCAGTTGCGCTGGCAGGTTTTTTTATCAGGATGGGCAACCTTTTCAATTCCGAAATTTATGGGAAACCAACTGACTTGCCCTGGGGTTTTGTTTTTACGAGCGTAGATGATATACCACGCCATCCTACACAACTGTATGAAGCACTTTCGTATTTATCAATATTCCTGATCTTGCTTTGGTATTATCGTAAAAGTGACGGAAAACCAAAACGAGGAATCATTTTCGGTTGGTTCCTGATCCTGATTTTCGGTGCCAGGATTTTGATTGAATTTCTTAAAGAACCACAGGTAATGTTTGAGCAAACGATGGCGCTGAATATGGGCCAATGGCTCAGCATTCCATTGGTGATAGCCGGTATTGCCGTTCTGATATGGACGGGCAGGAACCGGAAAACATAAAAGCTTTGTCTGGCGGCTTTCCTTTACTGCCCTCTTATTGTAATGAAAGAATCAATTTCTTCGGCTACTTCCGGCTGATCATACACCCTGGCTGACATTGAAAGTCGCTGAAGCATAATCATTGCAATTTCACGGTCTTCGCCAAAATAAGCAGCAACCGCAGGCCTTTGGTTGTCGTAATAATCTATATCGGCCATATAATTATTGGCTATCGTACGAACCAGTTCATTGCCTTTCTCAAACATTCCAGCTTCGTAATATACTTCTGTGAAAGGAGTGGTAAAACGATCGAAAGGAAACTTGTCGTTAGGGAAGATCTCAACGAACCTATCGGCTACTGCAACGGCAGAATCAATCCGGTTTTCATCAAGCAGCGCCTGTGCAAGCCGCATAAAGTTTTGGCGCGGGAACATGGAGTTGCGCATGCTTTCGCGGTCAACGGTAACGCGTGGATCGTTTATATTTCCCCATTTGGCTTTATTCATAAGCGCATCATAGGTTGCCTCAACGTTAATTCCTCCTAATCCACGAACGTAGTGATCAGCTTTAACAGGCATAAGCTTGTAAACAAACCCTTCGAGGTGTATGTACTCCTCAAGATTGAGTGCCTCCAGGATACCACTTGGGCTGGTAAAATACAAAGGGCGCGTCCAGTTGCTGGTTGCCAGAAAATCGAGCAACATTAAGTCATTACGGTAAATTGCGTTTGGTTTAACCTCCCAGCTCAGTTCCGGCTCAATATGGTCGGCCATATGCGCAGGCACGATGCCGTTGGCAAGCACTGCATCACGGTCAATGGTTATTTTTATCTTTTTTGTTGGGAAATAGCTCATACGCCGACCACCCAGCGTTACTTTTGTATGGTCAGCATCGCTTGCAACAAAGTTTATAAGTTCTTTAAGTTCGCGATGGCCTTGCAAGCCGCGATCCCAAAAATATACAGCATCGTTTGAACCCCGCCCATACTGCTCGTTAGAGATGGTAAACGGTAATGGAGGTGAGTCATTTACCGCGCGGGCCAACTGATGCACATACCAATCGCCGGATGCAAGCATGTGGTTCGCAACACGAACATCTGTGCGCACATCTTCAACATCCTGGATATACCAGAGAGGAAATGTATCGTTGTCGCCATAGGTGATAAGCACTGCATCCGGATCGCAGGCAACCAGGTAATTGTGCGCGAAATCTCGGGCAACATATCTATTGGATCGGTTATGATCATCCCATCCTTCTATAGCCATAATTCCGGGAACCAGTAAAAGTGCAACGATTGATGCAATTACTGCCGAAACTTTAGCATTCTTAAGTACTTTGCTTAAAATTTCCCATAATGAGATCACACCAAAACCAATCCAGATAGCAAAGGCATAAAATGATCCGGCATAGGAATAATCCCGCTCTCTGGGTTGATATGGTGTTTGGTTAAGGTAAACGACAATGGCAAGTCCTGTCATCAGAAAAAGTAAGGCGACAACAACAGTGTCTTTATAATTGCGCTTCCAATGATAAAGTAATCCAATCAATCCGAGTAGCAGCGGAAGAAAATAGAATTTGTTATTTGCAGGGTTTTGCATTCCAGGTGGCAGATCCTGCTGGTTACCCAGCCGCCAGTTATCAATAAAACTAATGCCGCTTAACCAATTCCCATCGGTGATGTTCCCATGGCCTTCAACATCATTTTGCCTTCCAACAAAATTCCACATAAAATACCTGAAATACATGTGGCTTATCTGGTAACTGAAAAAGAAGCGCAGGTTTTCACCGAATGTTGGTTTATACAGGACTTCCCTTGTCCCGTCACTCTGGGTTGTAGAAATGGGTACGCCTTTCACTTTCCCCCAGTGTTTGTATGCATCAATATGAGCCTGACGTGAATTGCTCCACATCCTCGGAAATATTGTTTCAAACCTCGGGTCGTAGTTTGGAATTACCCCTTTGCGATCGTCTACAATTACGTATTTGCGGGCAGTCGTGTCTTTGCGGTAAACCGGCGTTCCGTCTGAAGCAGGTTCAGCCGGATCATAAGGAGCATTATAATATTGCCCGTGCAGCAGTGGCCATGTACCATACTGTTCCCGGCCAAGATAAGAAAGCATGGCCATTGCATCCGAAGGACTGTTCATGTTTTGCGGAGGGTCAGCATTGGCACGTATGACTATCATAAAAAAGGACGAGTACCCGATAAGGATAAAAGTAAGGGCCAGTACAATGGTATTGAGCACCACTTTTTTATAACGTTGTGTATAAGCCAGCGCCCATACAATCAAACCTGTTAAAAGTGATAAAAACACAATGGTTCCTGAATTGAAAGGAAGGCCGAATGTATTGACAAATAAGAGTTCTGACTTAGCTTCAAGTTGAACCACGCCCGGGATAAGCAGGTTCATGATAAAAAACAGGGTGACTACAGCAATAAGGCCTGTAATTATAATGCCTTTAGGTGTCACCTCATATTTCTTAAAATAATAAATATATGCGATGGCAGGGATAGCGAGCAGGTTGAGCAAATGGACACCGATGGAAAGCCCAATGAGATAAGCAATCAGCAACATCCAATGCAGGTGTCGTTTTTCATCAGCCACACGTTCCCATCTGAGAATAGCCCAGAAAACAATGGCAGTGAAAAAAGAAGACATTGCATACACCTCACCTTCAACGGCTGAGAACCAAAACGAATCAGAAAAGGTATAAGCCAGCGCCCCAACAATACCTGCGCCAAGAATAATATAAACTTTTGCTTCGGTAAGTTCACCTGTAGCCTTAACGGACTTTTCGGCAAGCATGGTGATGCTCCAAAAAAGAAATAAAATACTGAATGAACTCGACAGGGCCGACATGATGTTAACCATCAGTGCAATATTGGCTGTATCGCCACCGGCAAAAAGTGTGAAAACCCTACCTATCATCTGGAATAACGGAGCTCCGGGCGGATGCGTGACCTGCAATTTATAGGCTGTGGCAATAAACTCGCCGCAATCCCACCAACTAGCAGTTGGTTCCACAGTCATAAAATAGACAACGGTGGCAATGGCAAAAACAACCCAACCGGTAATCAGGTCGAGTTTTCTTAAGGTAAATGGTAGGTTACTCATGGATATGAATTTGGAGATAGAATATCAGCTCGAAGTTAAGTGCTAAAAAACAGTTTGTTGCAGATAATATTGGGTTGCAATATTTAGCTTGCTAAAATAGAAAAAATTAAGGTTTTGAAAACCATTTTATTTGAATCCCACGAATACAGACAGTTAATTTAAGTTAACGTAAAAAATTCACAGACATTACACTATCCTCATAAAGCAATATGTTCCCCTTTTAGAGTAAGCCTAAGCATATTTAAAGCGGCGAGGGAAGTTATATGGATATTTCGCTCTCGGTTATTGCCGAAAAGGAAATGTTTTGCGTTCACACCTTCAGGCCGGGCAAGTGCGATCCAAACAGTTCCAACCGGTTTTTCGTCCGAACCGCCTGATGGGCCTGCAATCCCTGATGTAGCCGACGCATAAGTGCAGTTGAGCAGTTTCCGGGCAGAAGTCGCCATCGCTTCAACCACTTCCCGGCTCACCGCGCCGTATTTTTCGATCAGGCCTGGATCAATCCCAAGCAATTTGGTTTTCAATTCGTTGGAATATGCTACCACCGAACCTTTGAAATATTCCGAACTTCCAGGAACACGTGTAATCATGTGCGCAAGGTAACCGCCAGTGCAGCTTTCGGCAGTGCAGACTGTTGATGCACTATCGCTAAGCATTTTTCCGATAAGGCCCTCAAGTGTATCACCATCAAAGCCAAAAACATAGCCTGGGATCAACTTCATCAGGTTCTCAAGTTGCTGACTGATTTCCTGTTCAACTATTTCCCTGTTGTTGCCGGTTGCCGTGAGCCGGAGCCTGACAATTCCGGGCTGAGGTAGATATGCAAGGCGGATGTTTGCTGGCAATGCGTCTTCCCACGCTTCGATCAGATCGGCCAGGAAGGATTCGCCGACACCCTGGGTCAACACGGTTTTGTGAATAATAACATCGCCATTGATCCGGGATGCAAGACGCGGGAGGATATGATCTTCCATCAACGCTTTCATCTCAAAAGGTACGCCCGGCACTGAAACCAGGATTTTCCCATCCTTTTCGAACCACATGCCTGGAGCAGTGCCACTGGAATTGGCCAAGGGCTCGCAAGATTCAGGAATTTCAGCTTGTCTGCGGTTCAACTCAGTTATGGTTCGGCCACGCAATTTAAAAAATTGTTCTACTTCCTGCAGCGTTGATTCGTGCATCACCATCTGCGATTTGTAATAATCGGCAAGCACTTGTTTGGTTATATCATCTTTTGTAGGGCCGAGGCCACCCGTAAGAATAAGCAAATCTGAGAACCGGAAAGCTTCATCAATGGAGCTTTTGATGTGATCGCCATTATCAGCAATGGCAGTGATCTGCCTTACTTTGATGCCGATTGAATTAAGCCTTTCGGCCATCCACGAAGCATTGGTGTTAATAACCTGTCCGATTAGCAACTCGTCGCCTATGTTTATAATATCTGCAATCATTTTGTGTTAGCTATTCACTCAAAAATATTGATTCGGTACATTTTAACTAATTTTGCAATTTTGCAAAAGTAAGGAGAAAGATATGGCCAGACTGCAAGAGTCGGAATTAATCCTGAATGAGGACGGCAGCGTTTATCATTTAAAATTACATCCCGAAGATATTGCCGGGACAATTATCCTTGTTGGCGATCCGGGCCGCGTTGAGACCATTTCAAAGTATTTCGACAAGGTTGAATTTAAAATTCAGAACCGCGAGATTATCACGCACACAGGAATACTTAATAATAAAAGACTCAGTGTGATGTCAACCGGTATGGGAACCGATAACATTGACATTGTGGTAAACGAGTTAGATGCGCTCGTAAATATTGATCTCAACAAGAGGGAAATCAAATCAGAACTTACTTCCCTGAACCTAATCCGGCTCGGAACTTCTGGCGCTATTCAACCTGAAATTCCACTCAATGCTTTTATCGTTTCCTCTCATGCCATAGGGCTAGATGGGCTGCTTCATTTTTATTCAACACAACATTCCTCGTTTAAACAGGATATAGCCGATGCTTTTTACAAACATGCTGACTGGCCTGCCAAGCTTCCAACACCTTATGTAGTAAAAGCATCAAATTTGCTTCTCAAAAAACTTGGAAAAGAACTTGTAAAAGGGATTACCGCAACTGCGCCAGGATTTTACGGTCCACAGGGACGTAAGCTCAGGCTGGATCTGGGAATGAGTGATCTGAACCAAAAGCTGGAAACATTCAACTACGAAGGCTTAAAAATCAGCAATTTCGAGATGGAAACCTCGGCTTTGTATGGCTTATCGGCTTTGCTGGGCCACCATGCACTTACCGTTTGTGTCGCCATTGCCAACCGCCACCGTAAGGAATACAACAGGGATTATAAAAGCCATGTGGATCAGTTGGTCCGGATCATGCTTGAAAGGTTAACAGCATAAACCAGGGATTTTATATGGAACCTTCAAACCAGGAGCAGGAAACTCGTAACCCGATTTACTCTCTTATCAGCATGCTTGATGAACCGGATTCGCGTTTGTATGAAGAGATTTCTGACTCTATCACAAACCTTGGCTCAGGGGTAATTCCGGTGCTTGAAAACTATGCTGAAAACACTTTCGACCCGCAGGTACTTGAAAGGGTCGAAGAGCTTATTCATAAAATTCATTCCGAAGGCATTATCAACGACGTACAGCGCTGGAAAGCTTCTGAATCCCACGATCTGATCCAGTTGTTGCAAATTCTGAACAAGTATCATTTCCGCGATCTCGACATGGTTCAGTTGAACGAACGGATCACAGCCATGCAAAAGTCAATATGGCTCGAACTGAATGAGAATCTCACTTCACTGGAGTGTGTAAGGCTGGTAAACCATTTCGTTTTTCAAACCTGGAACCTGGCCTCCGACAGTTCCAATATGCTTGAACCCGATCTATTTTTCCTGAACAAGGTGCTGGATGGCAAAAAAGCACATCCGGCCTCTCTTGGCGCTATTTACCTGGGCATTTGCCAACGGCTTACGCTTCCTGTTTTTTATGTTGGCTTACCTGATAACTTTATTCTTGCCTACACAAGTCAACCCTTCTTCAAACCTGAATTTAAACCCGGCGAAATTCTATTCTACATCAACCCATTGCTTGATGGCGTGATTTTCAACAAAAGTGAAATCGAACGTTTTCTTAAGAACCACGAAATTCCCTCACAACCACAGTTTTTTGAAGTCGCCGACAATTTGCGCGTTGGAGTTTTGATGTTAAGGGAAATGCAGAAAATCTATCACGGAAGCGGAGAGCAGTATCGCGTAAGCGAAGTGCAAAGGATGATTGGAATTCTGGAAAAAGAAAATTCTTGATTCAAAATTCAAGATTTGAGATTTTGGCTTCCTGGGAGCTTTTTGACTGCTCTAGCCATTCTGACGTTATTCTATAAAATCTCATTCCTGATCCCAAACCATCCAGTTAGCACCCCCCAACTTTTGACCTTTTGAACTTTGAACTTCTCCATGACGACCTACTCCGGCATATACAAAACCCGCAGCACCTTTTGCTGGGAGCCTGACGCTACCCTCAGAAAATATACGCCCGGCGCTGATTTGTTTCCGGATGCATTTTTCCCATCCCAAATGAAACTGACATTTTCTGAACCGGAATCCGGAATGTTAAAGGTATTGACCATTTTTCCCATTTTGTCGAATATCTGAAATGTTACGGGTTCATGGTTTGGGTTCGGGTAAGAGATACTTATTTGATCGCTGAAAGGGTTGGGCCAGGCTCGTAAATCATTGCTAGCCTGGTTTTCTTCAATACCTGAAGGGAAATTTGACGGGTCCATTTCAATGATCACATGGTATTCCTGTCCACCCGACCAGATTTTTACGGTGTCATAAAGATATTCCCGGTTTGTGACTGTTATCCACCAATATACAGTCAATTCCAGGGAATCGGCATGATTAAGTGTATAAGGAAAAAGGTTGGTCATTTCGGGATAGATTTCCCAGAAATACATGTTTAATCCCCCTACATTACCAAATTGGGTAAGGCTGTCAATGCTTTGCGTTTCCGGGAAGTTGTTTTTGACAACAAAACTTAATCCATCAATATAATGTTCCATCAGTTCAAATACCAGCGTGTCAGGATAAACATCCAGTGATGGTTGTAATGGTCCAAGCGTGCCGCTAGGCTTCAGGTTTTGGGCAAAGATATCGCCACCATCATTGCGCTTATCTTCCCAGGCCATGATAAGCTGATCGTTAATAAATTCGGTGGATACAACATGCAGTTTGTCGCTTGCCGCTGATGAAACCGAGCGTTGCCCTCCCAGCCATACTGTATTCCCGTTATCATCCAGGCGAATTGCCCGCAAATAGGAATTTACTGACCCGGAAGGAGAATCTGAAAATGTGATCACTGGCTCTCCATTAGTGATTGCAGCATCTAAGCTTGCCTTTTCTCCACTTTGCATTGGAATGATTACTTTGCCATAATCGCCCCAAAGCCTGTTTCCTGACGAAGAAATTCTTTGCCCCGAAATCCCGCGATTATTCTGATTGGCATCGTGTTCGCGCCAAAAAAGAAATAAGTCACCAGTTGCGACGTCGAATGCCATTACCGGGTCTAGCTGGTGGGTTCCGGTACTCAGGCTCAACACCAGCCCATTAGCAGGATAATCCAGGTTACCATTATGCTTTACATGCTGAACGTAGGCATCGAAAATGTTACCGGGACTTCTGTGCCAGCTAACAAATGCACCATTGTCGCCGTCTGAAATGATTCTGGCTTTCACATAAGCCGGTATTCCTGCATTATTTGAAATGGCAATGCCGCTACCCCACATCTGTTGCCCATCGGCATCAAATCGTTGCACAAATAAGTTTTTCGTAGGAGCCCAGGAAGGACCGGTTTGTTTGAAAAAGGCCATCAGGATCTCATCTTCCTGAACCGGAATAAAAGTTGGCCAGGTGTAATCTTCAGCGCCTTGTAACTGAATCCCGCTTTCGCCCCAAAGCTTCTGACCGGAAGAGTTTACTTTTTGAATCATGATTGTGTTTTCACGCGACCAGGCGAATACGGCATTGTTCTCTAAAGTGGTTGTTACCACCGGCGCTGCTTCAAAATCCGAATTATTGGAGAGCGCAAGTCCATTTGAACCCCAGAGGAATTCACCTTGCGGAGAAATCCGGTAAGCATAGATGTTGTTATAGCCATTCCTTACATCCTGAAAAACCAGAATAGCGCATTCACCCTGGTCAACTGCCAGATCCCAGTCAGTTAGCCACGACATTGAAAGATTGTTGCTAATCAACAGGCCATTATCCGCCCAAAGTTTATTGCCAAAAATATCGAGCTTTTGCAGCCTTACATTATAGTTTCCATTTTCCTGTGAGAACCAGGCAATGTAAGTTGTTCCTGACGGATGCACAGTAACCAGGGGTATCACCTGCTCACCCGCAGCAATCCCTATGGCAGTGTTTTGATTGGAATCGTTGCTCCATTGGGCAACTGCGATGACTGGCAGAATGGCCAGCAAAATGAGGGGAAATATTATTCTCATGGCAAAGGGCATAAATGATCTGTAAAATTAAAATAAATATTGATTCAGATAAAAACCAAATGGATCATCATTAGTGATTCATCAGAAACCCCGGCAGATCGGAAATTGCATTAATAGAACGCAGATGACGCGGATTGGGCGGATTTTCGCAGATGATGTATTAACCACGAACTCAGGAATCATATATTATGCCACGGATTCACGGATAAGTTATTAATACTCACGGCTAAGCGGAAATTGTATTTCCGCTTCGAACGTCAGTGAATTTGTAATTCAATTCAATATTTTACAATAGCTTTGCGAAGCCATGCCAGCAGGGTTGGCAAAATCAAATGAAGATGCCTGCAACAGATGTGATGATGGATAATTACAAATTATCCAATGTTCCGAGCGGCAATGCAATTGCCGCTCAGCGGGGGGAAGAAATGCAGGCAATGTACTTGGAGCGGCGATTAATTACAATTTAATGATAAGCCCAGCAGCTGCATTAGTTCCACTAATATTTGGTGGCCCATTCCCGGTATATTTTAATGGAACTACTACCATACCAAAATAGAATAAGATTATGAAAAACCTTGTACTTACACTCACAATAGTTTCCTTGATGATTATTACTGGTTGCTCTAAATATCCTGATTTAGGAGATGGATATAAATTAGATAGTGATGGGAGGTATACATTGCAAATTGTGAATTTTGAGAACACTATAATGGTAAGTTCTTGTATTTTAGAGTACACATTTGACTCAACCTTTGTTATCGTATCTCAACGCCCATGGGATAGTATTCCCGGTATTAAAGCAATGAATTATTCAGAATCTAATAAGGCCTTTGAAAAAAGCACTTTTCAGCAATATTGGATAATCAACAAGAAAGAGAAAAGCGAATATTCCTTGGATACATTATCAAATCTTGCTCGATATTCTAATGTTTATGGCCCATTTACAAAGAATGAATATATACAAAAACGAGAGGAGCTAGGAATACCCAAGGAACTTGTATTGAAAGAAGAATAAAACGAAAAAGCCGGAGCAATCCGGCTTTTTTGATTATAAATGCAGCTAGGTTTTTCTGAAAGAAATCCTTGAATTTTTTCTTGGTAAGGAAAGTATCCACAATCTTAAATAATGTGTTTTTTTCTTATGGTTCAAATTCCTGAATTAATTTAACCTGTTCCATCAGGGTTTTATCTTCTACGGTTATTTCTTTTGGCACGGCGCCATCAAAATTAACAATCTGGTCAATAAACATCCCGAAATACTTTGCAATTTTATTAAGGGCATCAACTGAAATCTCACGTTGCCCACTTTCAATTTTAGAATAATTGGAGCGGTGCATCCCGGCTAGCTGTAATTGTATTTCCGCTTCGAACATATTTGAATTTGCAATTCAATTTTTTATCATCTATTGTGAAGTCGTGATAGCAGGGTTCTAAAAATCAATTGGTTAAAATCGTAATTGACTTCGAATCAAATCACAAATTCAAGGTAGTTATCACGAGTGATGAAACGATAATTATTCCCGTAATTATTTACCCATGATTTCGGAGCCTGGGGATTTGCACGTCCGTACTTTATCTCATAAGCCGAAATATCTTCGTTCTTTTTTTCAATGTAATCCAGTTCCACTCCATTGTAAGTCCTCCAAAAATAACTGCTTACATGCAATCGTTCCGAAAGCAGCTTCTTTCGTCTTTCTGTAATCACAAAGTTTTCCCATAAAGCGCCAGCATCGTTTCTCAATTTCAATCCGTTAAAATTATCCGCCATCACATTCCGTATTCCATTATCATAAAAGTAGAACTTTTGTGATTTGCTGACTTCCTTTCGTGGGTTGGTGCTGAAAGCTCCGAGACTGAAAATAATAAACGATTGTTCGAGCAGATGAAGATACCGCTCAACGGTTTCCCGGTTTAATCCCAGATTGTTTCCCAACTCATGGATGCTAACCTGCGAGCCGGTTTGAAACGCAAGTAATCGCAATAAATCTCTTATCTTCATAGGATATTTGATGTTTTCAATCTCAAGGATATCCTTATAAATATAGGACTCGGAAATCTCCCGCAGGTATTCTTCTTTTGCCATATTGCCGGCGTTAGTTACTACTTCGGGATACGATCCGTAAATCAGGCGTTCTTCAGTGTGGTCATTCAACTCAAATTGGTTATAATGAACTGAAAGCTCTGAAACGGAAACAGGCAATAGTGTATTGACGATTTTACGCCCGGTTAGTGGTTCGGAAACTCTTTCTGAAAGCAAAAACGATGATGAACCAGTGACAAGGATTTTCAGATGGGAAATTTCATCATGCAGTATTTTCAGATTGATCCCTATTTCCGGAACCCGCTGCCCCTCGTCAATGAACAACATTTCATAACCCGAAACAAGGGATGTCAGTTTGGTTAAGTCGCGGCTTGACAAGACATCAATATATTTCAACTGATCAGCATTGATGCTGAGCGTTTTCAATCCCGTTTCCTGTATGATCTGCTTAGCCAGCGTCGTTTTGCCTGCCTGCCGTGGGCCATAAATAATTACAACTTTTTCTGAGTTCATCAGTTGGCTTGTAAGTTGCGATTTAATACTTCTTTCGATTAACATAACAAAAATTTATAGACAAAGATATGAAATATTATGGTCAACCATAATTTTTAAGCCGAATTTTGCTGGTCAACCGTAAATATTCATTTTCTGATTTACTGCTGTAGAAGGAATAGAACGCAGATGACGCTGATTAGACGGATTTCGCAGATGATTATTTTGCCACGGAAACGTGTCCGCCATGGCTGATTCACTGATGGTTTCAAGCAATAAAACTTGTGCGCCGAGGCGCATCTACCGGATGTGATGAATTCATTCGTGCATTCGTGGCAACTCACTATTCAAGCAAAGGCCACACTCACAAGCAAAATGCATTTTCATGGGCAGGTACCAAAGACTTTTACCTGTAATACGCCTCCAGAAATCTGTTGATATTGGTTTCAACCCGCTTTAGCACATTGCTTGCATCAGCCTTTTCAAATTTACGGCCAATGATGCTTTCGTAGAGTTCGATGTAGCGTTCGGAAACGGAATTCACAAAATTTTCATCCATGATGGGAACCAATTGGCCTTCCTTGCCCTGGAAACCGCGTTCCATCAGCCATTCCCTTACAAATTCCTTGGAAAGTTGTTTTTGCGGAAGCCCTTGCTGCTGGCGTTCATCATAGCCTTCAAGATAAAAATAACGCGAGGAATCGGGAGTGTGGATTTCGTCAATCAGGAATATTTCTTCGTTAGCTTTGCCAAATTCGTATTTGGTGTCAACCAGGATGAGGCCCATCTTTGCGGCAATTTCGGTTCCGCGCTGGAACAAAGCAAGTGTGTATTGCTCAAGTTTTTCATATTCTTCTTTGTCAACCAGGCCGGTGCTGATGATCTCATCGCGGGTGATGTCTTCATCATGGCCAACCAGCGCCTTGGTGGTTGGGGTGATAATAGGTTGCGGGAATCTGTCGTTTTCCTTCATGCCGTCGGGCATGGGAACGCCACAGATGCTTCGTTTACCGCTTTTATATTCGCGCCAGGCATGACCCGAAAGATAGCCGCGGATCACCATTTCTACTTTAAATGGTTCGCAATAACGGCCAATCATGACCATGGGATCGGGAACGGCGATTTTCCAGTTGGGGACAATATCCTGGGTTGCATCCAGGAATTCTGCTGCTATTTGGTTCAGCACCTGGCCTTTGTAGGGAATGCCTTCGGGTAATACCACGTCAAATGCCGAAATGCGGTCACTGGTAACCATTACAAGCAGTTCATCCTTGATGGTATAAACATCGCGAACCTTGCCTTTGTAAAAATTGCTAAGGCCGGGGAATTGGAAATTGGTGTTGGTGATTGTGGATTTCATACAATTATGAACGGGTTATGTTATGTTAATTGTTGAGGAAATATCAAATTCGGTTTTCCGCAACACTGTTGCGGATTTGTCAGACATACAATTTTTATGGTTGGAGGTAAGATAGGCTTTTCGGGTCCTCTTCATAAATTTAATCATACCTGATAAATTAGAACGAACTAATTGTTTTTGCCAGCGCCAGCATAAGCCCTCAAAATCCGGCTCACCAGTTTGTGCCTGATAACGTCAGTTTCATCCAGAAAAATAAAGGAAAGGCCCTGCACATCTTTCAACAGTGTAGTTGCCTGAACCAAACCCGATGACTGGGATTTGGGCAAATCAATCTGGGTGATATCGCCGGTAACAAGAAACTTGGCTGAGCGGCCCATGCGGGTGAGGAACATCTTTAACTGGGCTTCGGTAGCATTCTGGGCTTCATCCAAAATGGCAAAGACATTATCAAGGGTTCGGCCACGCATGAATGCCAAAGGTGCAATTTCGATAGTGCCATCTTCAAGATAGGCAAGAAGCTTTTGCGTTGGGATCATATCACGCAGTGCATCGTAAAGTGGCTGCAGGTAAGGATCGAGTTTGTCTTTCAGGTCGCCGGGCAAGAAGCCTAGGTTCTCCCCTGCTTCCACTGCCGGACGGGTGAGAATAATGCGTTTGATTTCCTTGTTTTTCAACGCCCTCACCGCAATGGCAACAGCCGTGTAAGTTTTCCCGGTTCCGGCCGGGCCAATGGCAATCACCAGGTCATTCTTTTCCGACTCATCAACCATTCGCTGTTGGTTGGCGGTTCGGGCCTTAATGATCATACCATTTCGGCCATGCACAAGCACATTTCCCGTAGGTGTTGATATTTGGGTCGCACTACCACCCTCTTCGCCGCCCATGATCTGGTTAATTTCATTGTCGGTGATCTTACCAAAAGTATCGAGGCTTAGCAGCAACAATGTAAATTTCTTCTGGAAATCTTCGGTTTCAGATTCCTCGCCGATTACGCGCAACTCATCGCCACGGGCTATTAATTTAAGTTTCGGGAAATATTTTTTTATAACGTTAAGGTGCTGGTCGTTAACTCCGTAAATATCTATCAGGTTGTAGGTTTCAAGGTTGATCTGGGCTTCGCTCATGCAATAGAATTAATTTAAATGGTTTGAGGTTTCAAAATTAGTGGAATTTTACGGAAGTTTGCATAAAGTTTAAGCATGCCTGTTATTACACTCATAAGCGACTGGGGACCCAAGGATCATTACACCGGGGCCGTGAAGGGTGCAATACTCAGGTACGACTCAGGCATTCAGATCATTGACATCACCCACCAGGTCAGCCCTTTCAACATTTTGCAGGCTTCGTTCATTCTGCGCAATACTTATAGCGAATTTCCTGAAGGCACCATTCACATCATAGGCATAAACACTGATGAATCGGAACAAAATCCTCATGTTGCCATTTTTCATAAAGGCCATTATTTTGTTGGAGCCGATAATGGGATATTTTCATTGGCTTTCAATGAATTCCCTGAAATAGCTATTGAGATAGAAATGCCCCAGGATTCAGAGTATTTTACTTTTTCCACCCGCGATCGCTTTGTAAAAGCTGCCTGTCATATTGCGGCTGGCAAACCTATTGAAGAATTGGGTTTTGTGCGAACCATGCTAACCGAAAGACATCATTTTAATCCTGTTATCGAAGCCTCGCTCATCAAAGGCAAAGTGATTTATATTGATGGCTATGAGAATATTTTTGTGAATATAACCAGCGAAATTTTCAACAGGGTTCGACAACAGCGGGCATTCGTCATACAAGTGAGGCATACTGAATACCAAATCCGTAAAATTCATACATCTTACAGCGATGTCGGCAACGGAGACATCGTCGCACTCTTTGGCTCAACCGGTTTTCTTGAAATTGCTATTAACCGGGGCAATGCGGCAAGCCTGCTGGGAATAGAAGTTGATGATTATATTAGAATTGAATTTGAGGATAAGTAGGGTAAAGAGAGTGGCAGTTGGCAGTCCACTCTGAAAAGTCAATCTGCCCCTAAATCCCCTAAAGGGGACTTTCACAAATTGCTGATTTTTAGCGTTTCCCCTTTAGGGGTTAGGGGTCAAAAACGATAAAAATCAGCAATTAGTGACTTTTCGGAGTGGGCTCGACATTGAATCTGGAACATTGAACTTTGAACTAAAATAAAAAACACTAACTAAATAAAACCATACGACTATGTTTAATGTAAACGAGTATTTCGACGGAAAAGTAAAATCACTGGCTTTTAACAGCAGGCAGGGAAAAGCAACACTGGGTGTAATGGCACCAGGAGAATTTGAGTTCGGAACCAGCACGGTAGAATACATGACCGTTGTTTCCGGGATCATGGAAGTAATGTTGCCGGGCGAAACAGAATGGAAATCCTACGAACCATTTGAAACCTTCATGGTTCCGAAAGATGTGCGCTTCAAAGTGAAAATGTCAGAGGAAACTGCATATCTCTGCCGCTACGAATAAACAAAGGCCTGTAAAGCGTGTTATCTTCATCAAACATTAACACGCTTAGTTTATGGCATTACATCCCCACATTCAGCCGGCACTCGAAAAGCTGGGTATTCAACCTCTGAACCACGGCGCTTCAACCGGAAACCGATGGATACAAACATTCGGCGAAGAAATTTACTCCTACTCCCCTGCCGATGGCAAGCCCATTGCCAGCATCAGACAGGCAACCTGGAATGATTATGAAACCATTATGGCCCGTGCGCAGGAAGCTTTTAAAACCTGGCGTATGGTTCCTGCCCCAAAACGCGGGGAAATCGTCAGGCAGATTGGTGAAGAATTGCGCAAGTATAAAGAATCGCTGGGCAAACTGGTGAGTTACGAAATGGGTAAAATTTACCAGGAAGGCCTGGGCGAGGTTCAGGAAATGATTGACATTGCCGATTTTGCTGTGGGTTTATCGCGCCAGCTTTACGGTTCCACCATGCATTCCGAACGCGAAAAGCACCGCATGTACGATCAGTATCATCCGCTGGGTGTTGTTGGTGTTATCAGCGCATTTAATTTTCCTGTTGCAGTTTGGGCATGGAATGCGATGATCGCACTTGTTTGCGGAGATGTTGTGCTTTGGAAACCATCATCCAAAACATTGCTCAGCGCTATTGCGGTTCACAACATCATACAAAAAGTGCTGCTCGATAACAAAGTTCCCGAAGGCGTGCTGAACCTGGTAGCTGCCAGCTCAAAAAATGTAGGCGATGATTTTCTTGCCGATCGCCGTATTCCCTTGATTTCAGTCACCGGAAGCGTTAGGGTTGGCCGTCATGTTGCAAAAATTGTTGCGGACCGTTTGGGTCGGACCATACTTGAACTTGGAGGAAACAATGCCATCGTGGTATCGCAATATGGGAACCTGAACATGGCTCTACGGGCAAGCTTGTTTGGTGCCATTGCAACGGCCGGACAACGATGCACCAGCGCAAGGCGCGTGATTATTCACGATTGCATTTATGAGAAATTCCGCGATAAACTGATTGATGCCTACAAACAAATCAACATCGGCAACCCGCTTGACGAAAATACCGTGATGGGCCCGCTGGTTGACAAAAAAGCTGTGGATGATTTCCTGCATGCACAAAAAGAAATCATCAGAGAAGGTGGCAAGATCGCTTACGGCGGAAAGGTACTTGAAGGGCCGGGCTATGAATCGGGCTGTTACGTTGTGCCATGCATTGCTGAAGTTGAGAACCATTACCAGATTGTGCAGGAAGAAACCTTTGCTCCTATTCTCTACATTATGAAATACAAAAGCATTGAAGAAGCCATTGAAATGCACAACAATGTACCGCAAGGCCTTTCATCTTCTATTTTTTCGCGTAACATCCACGAAACTGAACACTTTCTCTCTCACCAGGGTTCTGACTGCGGCATCGCCAACGTGAATATTGCCACCAACGGCGCTGAGATTGGCGGGGCATTCGGTGGTGAAAAAGATACCGGCGGAGGCCGCGAATCCGGCTCCGATGCCTGGAAAGCCTATATGCGCCGCCAAACCAACACCATCAACTGGGGCACCGAGTTGCCACTTGCACAGGGGATTGAATTTGGGGTGATGGATTAGGAGCGGTGTGTTAACAGATTCACTCCTAACCAAAAAGTTAAATAAATATTGCCAAATAATTGATTTATAGATCATACAACTTGGATTGTGCTTTTGATAACAACAAAAAAGCCGCTATAAAGCGGCTTTTTTGTTGTGGGAGTTACTGGATTCGAACCAGTGACCCTCCCGACGTGAAGTCGGGATAATCTGAACCAACTGCTATTTGGGAAATATTAATTTCTGAATCATCTTTTTACTTTTCCAATTCTTGATCTGTATCTCACGCTGCCATGCTTCATGAATATCCTTGTATTGCTCAGAATAAGCGAGTATCCAATCTTTAACTTTAGATGTAAAACCTTTGTGGTTTGTAAGATGTCGTCTCAATCTTTCCTCAAGAATGTCATCAGTTGAGCCAACGTAATACTGCTCAAGAATGTGAGAATATAAAATGTAAACGTGTGCCATAAAAAAAAGCCACGGCAACGTGGCTTCGGTTGGTGGGAGTTACTGGATTCGAACCAGTGACCCTCCCGACGTGAAGTCGGGATGCCCTGAACCACCTGCTAATTTTGAGAAATTAATTTTTCGATCATCTTTTTACTTTTCCAATTCTTGATCTGTATCTC
>JACZJK010000060.1 GCA_014860575.1 Bacteroidales bacterium | reverse complement strand
GGCTACCGTATCGAGATGAACAGCGCTATTGGCCCATACAAGGGCGGTTTGCGTTTACACCCCACGGTGAATCTTGGTATCCTCAAATTTTTGGCATTTGAACAAGTCTTCAAAAACAGTCTAACCACCTTACCTATGGGCGGTGGAAAGGGTGGATCTGATTTCGATCCAAAAGGAAAATCCGACAATGAAGTGATGCGTTTCTGTCAGAGCTTTATGAGTGAACTTTTCCGTCACATTGGCGCGAATACCGATGTCCCTGCTGGTGATATCGGCGTTGGTGGCCGTGAGATTGGTTTTATGTTTGGCCAATACAAGCGCCTCCGCAATGAATTTACCGGCGTACTCACAGGCAAAGGCCGTGAATGGGGCGGCAGTTTGATCCGTCCGGAAGCAACCGGTTACGGAACCACCTATTTTGCTGAAGAGATGTTAAAAACCCGCGGCGATTCATTGAAAGGTAAAACCGTTGCTATTTCCGGTTCAGGAAACGTGGCACAATATGCTACCGAAAAAGTAACAGATTTTGGCGGTAAAGTAGTTACTTTATCAGACTCGGCAGGATTCATCTATGACCCCAAAGGAATTGATGCCGATAAATTACAGTGGGCAATGGATCTGAAAAACGTTCGCCGTGGAAGGATTAAGGAATATGCTGATAAGTTTGGTTGCGAATACCATGAAGGCATTCGCCCCTGGGTTGTAAAATGCGACGTTGCTATGCCTTGTGCAACCCAAAATGAATTGAACGAGGAAGAAGCAAATATCCTGGTCAAAAACGGATGCTTCGTGATAAGTGAAGGAGCCAATATGCCAAGCACACCCGAAGCAGTTGAAGTATTCCTGGAACATGGAATCCTTTATGGACCTGGAAAAGCAGCCAATGCAGGCGGTGTTGCTACTTCAGGACTTGAAATGACACAAAACTCAATGCGCCTTTCATGGAGCCGCGAAGAAGTAGATGCCAAGCTACATCAGATAATGAAGAATATACACGAAACCTGTGTACGCTTTGGTAAAGAAGATAGTGGCTTTATCAATTATGTGAACGGCGCCAATGTGGGTGGGTTTGTTAAAATCGCTGATGCAATGCTGGCTCAGGGACTTGTATAAATACACACATACTTATTATTAAAGAACCCCGCAAATGAACTTGCGAGGTTTTTTTATGGATTAAATATTTCACATATAGCTTATTGACACAGCCTGGCAGATATCGTACTTTTACAGCAACAATAAATCTTACCGAAGAAATTTCCTTTACTACCAGTGAATCAGACCCTGTTGTTCACCATAAAATCTGAATCAGATGAAAAACAAAGTTAAATTATTGTGGAAGTATCTCTTTTCAAAGGAGTATATGCCAAGGTACTCAAGGCTTAGCGGCGATCTTCAATCTTATGAAGCCCAGCTCAGCAAAAGAATAGATGAAGTTAAAGCAACTGGAGTTCCCTGGGCTGAAAAAGCAAAGGAACTGCTGGATCAGACACGCAAATTTCTGACAGAAAACAAAATAGATGAAGGCTGGAAAAGCCTGCACACTGCCATGCGGCTTGAAATTTATGGAATGAATGATGCTGAACGCATTGCGCTGGCCAATACCCTCAGAAACCACGCTTCAGGCCTTGGAGAATACAACAAAGCCGCAATACTAAACATTGTTGGCGAAAAAAAAGAAGATGCTCCAAAAGCTTTGGACGCAGCGGTTCTGGATCAGGCTGTGAGAATAAAAGACCAATATTACAACGATCAGTATTACCAAAACAGGCTTCTTCGAAACTTTTTTAAACTTTTATTCATACTTTTGTTTCTATGTGTTGCTGGCATCATCACCTATTTCGTTGCTTTAGCTGGCAGTTATAAGAACCATAATGTTGATTCACTTGATTTAAACTGGCTGATTGTCGGGGTATTTCTCTTTAGTTTGCTTGGGGCGGTCACCAGTGCGATTCTACTTACCCGCAACATTCCTTCGTCTTCGCGGAGGGTTGAAATCGGAAGCAACAAGATGGTTGTATTTAGCAAGATTTCTATTGGCATCGCATTTTCAATTTTCATCTTTGCCTTATTACGCACATCTTTTATAGGGTCGCTCAAATTGTTCGCATTTGAAATTGACAAACCATTCGACTATTTCACCATCGCGTTTGTTACTGGTTTTACTGAAAGGCTTGCAAACAAAGCCATCAATAAAATAGTTGGCGAAGAAGAACCGACTGAGAAAAAAGGCTGAGATTGATAAACCAGGACGTGATCCTAATTTTCTGTATCATTTAAAAAGAAACGAAAAGGCCTCACAATCCGGTTAAAAGTAAAGTACTGCACAAGCACAAAATCCTCATCGTTATTGATAAGTGCAAACATCCGGTCAGGATCGTAGTCAAACTGCTGCCCATACAAGTCTACAGCCATATCCGTTGCCTGGCGCCGGAAGGTTTTAACCTGGGTTTTCTTTCCATAAACATCGCTGAGGGTAATGATATGCAGAGGTTCGGACGAGGTAATTGAATCAACAATTCTCATATCCATATCATCAACCAATGCCTCATAGCGTATGTCCTCAAAAGCAGTGATGAACCCCAGCATTTTAAGTGTGTCATAACCATGTATTGGCGATTCTTGTCCATAAGGAACAATATCCATGAATCCGTCAGGGTTATTCACAACCTTGTAGGATTGTTCAGGAATTGAAGGAAAAAAAACTTCAACGGAGGCGATCTGTAAATACTTTTGAGTGAAAATACTATGATCGCGCCAATCGTTAAGCCGTGTGGTGTAACGCGAGGCTATAAACCCCCTGAATCCAGGCCAGTAAACAACAAACGGCATGCTTGAATTCTCGAGTAACATATGCGTACCAATGTTATCCGGTGTTATATCGCCCACATAATAAACGCGTGTTTGCTTTACGCGCGGAAAAAGTCGGATACGGTAAAACAGATCAATCAGGTAGCTTCGCTGGTAAATTTCAACCTTTGTTGACCTGGCTGCAAGATTACCCACTACTGTGTTGTACGCTGCACGGGGCACTGGAGCTGCAACCCTGAGGTTCTTCATGGTGGCAAGCAGGATGTCAATCATGTCCTTGCGAACCAAATATTCACCATTGGCAAGCCACCTTCCGTTTGCCTGGCGTTCGAGCAGGATATCGTTGTCGCTTTTATCGGAGAGGAAAATCTTCACCACATTTGATGTATCGCTGATGGCAAACTCCTGAAGTTCCTGCTTGAATGTGCCCCCGGTTCGCGAAACAACAAAAATGATTGCAATGACTGAAAGGATGATTAAAATGAATATGCTTGTGCGGTGTTTTTTCATCAGTGAAAAATAGAATTCAAGTTTTAAAAAGTTTGTAAGGCTTAATAGTTAGATTGCTCATGCCTTCGAAGTATATTTTCTTTTTCTTTGCACCGACCAGGCAATGCCAAATATAAGAATGATTAATATAGGAGTCAGCGCATTGAATGCCTGCCAGAAAACCTTATTGTTCTGAACCTTGAGCCCATCAAGCATTCGCAATTTGATTTCCCTTGAGCGCACAGCGATGATTCCCGAATCGTCGCAGAGATAATTTACGGCATTCAACAGGAACTCCCTGTTGCCAAACTGCTGGCGTGTGTCCTGATCATAGCCCAAAGGCAAGGGTTGGCGCTGCGTCCTGTGAATCTGGTTCCTGATCATATCACCATCAGCAACCACCAGCATTTTTGCCGGCAGGCCAGATTCACGAAAGCCTATGCTTTTATCATCTGATATTTCAGGGGGGATGCGGTTCCGGTAAAGCGATTCAAAATTTCCTTCGAGCAACACGACCACAGGCTGGTATGATTGGTTGTAAAGCGATTCATCAGGTTCCATCCTCAACATATCGAGACTAATAAGCACGGGCGTGTTCGCAACCCTGGAGTATTGCGACGTAGTAAGCAGGATAGTTTTTTCAATGTCAGGCGATTCAATCAGATCAATTGTACTTACGAAGTGCCCCATGATGGCATCAACATTGTTCACAATCGGGTGGTCAATTAATGGGGTCATTAAAGGGAAGAAATCCCAGGCCAGGAAGCTTTGCTGCGGCTGCCCCCCTACCCCTCCGGTTACCACCATAATTGGCAGCGCCTGCAAATCCATGACCAGGTTATTGTTAAGCCTGACCCCATAACGGAACAATTGGTCGCTGATATTGATATCATTGCTTACTCCAACAGTTTGGTTCGCATGCTGCAGGCTGTCCATTGTTGCAAAAACAGGGTCAATGAACCAAAGCACTTTGCCGCCATGCATGATAAACTGGTCAATCACAAATTTGTCTTTCTCATCAAAAGGCTGCATGGGCTTCGCAATAATGATGGCCTCAAATTTATTGCTAATGCGGTAGTTCAGGGAATCAATTTCGGTTCTCGTTGTAAGGCTATTGATCTGCCCGTCAATTTTAACGCGTTCAATCGTATAATATTCACGCAAAGTCTCAGCGGCCCCGGCCAGGTGAATGGGTTCAAGTTCTCCATGCCCTTCAATGAACGCGATTTTCGGTTGTGATGTGGAAGAAAGCCTGCGGATCACACTTGAAATGCTATATTCCAGATTTTGTATGCTTTTATTCAATGCCTCTTCGGGTTGCGAACCGGGCTGAGAAGTAAGGATATGCAAGGGCAACCGGCGCTGTTTGTAAGTTACAATGGCGCCGGGGAAAATGAGCTGCTGCTTACGGCCTTCGCTGGTGTTCACAAACAGTTCCGTTGGGGTCAGGCCATCACGAACCAATTCTTCGTATAGTGCATTGCGTTCTTCCTGATTGCTTAGTGCTGATGGATTGATGAATTCATATTGAATATTGTCGCTGTAAGCCCGGAACTCATCCAGCATTTCGCGTGTGCTGTTGCGAAGTCGCTTGAATCCGGCAGGGAATTCCCCATCGAGGTAAATCTTAAAATAAACGATATCATCCAGTTCGCGCAGCATGCGTTTGGTGGCATCAGAAAGGGTGTAGCGTTTCTCGCTGGTCAGGTCGAAACGGGTAAAAACGTAGGAGCCGATCACGTTAATCACAGCAATGATGGCCAGGCTCAGCAAAAGCTGAATGATATTATTGCGGCGTATATTCTTTTTCTTTTCGCTCATTTCCGGTAGTTTTTCCCTTGTGTTTCGTTTACCATTTGCGGCTTTCAAGAGATATTTTCGTGAGTAAAATAAACAGCCCTATCAAACTCAGAAAGTAAAGCACATCGCGCGTGTCAATCACGCCGCGGCTCAGCGAGGTGTAATGCGCATTGATTCCCAGGGATTGTATGAAAAGATCAAAATTTCCGAACAGATCGAGTGAGTAAATAAATTCGAAACCAATGTAAGCAAACCCGCACAGAAAGACCGATATGATAAAAGAGACAATCTGGTTATCGGTGATGGAAGAGCTAAACAGGCCAATGGCAACAAATGCCGCTCCCAACAAAAGCAAACCGATGTACGAACCCCAGGTTCCGCCCATGTCTACGTTCCCTTGTGGTGATCCTAAATACCAAACCGAGAAAAAATAAATGAGCGTTGGCAAGAGGGCAATCACAACCAGCAAAACGCCGGCAAGATATTTCGAGAGAATGATCTGTAGATCGGTGAGGGGTTTGGTCATTAGCATTTCAATTGTTCCCGAACGTTTTTCTTCGGCAAACATACGCATGGTGATGGCCGGGATCAAAAAAAGAAATACTACCGGAGAAAGCATGAACAGATTTTCAAGGCTGGCATAGCCAAAATCGAGGATATTGAATTGCAGCGGAAACACCCAGAGGAACAAACCGTTGATCAGCAGGAAAACAGAAATAACGATATAGCCTGTAATTGAGCTGAAAAATCCGCTGATTTCCTTTTTTAGTAATGTTAGCATAGCTGTTGATCCTCCTTCAGGGGCTGCAAAATTACATATTTTTATGAGACCCGAGAGGATTGATATCCGGACAGGTTTTCAAAGCCAGTCAGGTCAGGTGGTATCAAAATAAAAATCATCCGTACATTCGTGCATTCAAAACAAACACACTGGAATGTTTGTTATCTGACCACAGATAAGAGCTTAAAAATCAAATATTTTGTTATAATATTTTCATCATGAACAACGCAATTTTTCAATTCGATTATCCTGAAAATGAACAAGTAAAATCTTATTCCCCGGGAACACGCGAACGCAAATCACTATCAGAAGAACTTGACCGCCTTACTGCCGAAGTTACTGATATTCCGCTGATCATCGGCGGAAAAGAAATCAGGACCGGTGATACCGATACAGTTGTGATGCCTCATAATCATCAGCATAAGCTGGCTGTATATCATAAGGCCGGCGAAAAAGAAGTTAAGATGGCTATTGATGCAGCACTGAAAGCCCATAGGGATTGGGCAGAAATTTCCTGGGTTGAAAGGCTCTCAATCAGCCTGAAAGCCGCTGAACTGATATCAAAAAAATACCGAGCCCTCATCAACGCAGCTACCATGCTGGGTCAAAGTAAAAACGTAATGCAGGCTGAAATTGATGCCGCATGCGAAACCATTGACTTCCTGCGCTTCAACGCACATTATATTTCCGACATATACAACGACCAACCCCATTCCGAATCCGGTATTGTGAACCGGATTGAATACCGCCCCATCGAAGGGTTTATTTTTGCGGTCACACCATTCAACTTTACAGCCATTGCCTCCAACCTGAACATGTCGCCGGCTGTAATGGGCAACACCTTGTTGTGGAAACCCGCAACCACCTCCATCCTCTCTAATTATTTCCTGATGAAGGTCTTCCAGGAAGCCGGATTGCCGGATGGTGTTATCAATTTTATTCCGGGCCAGGGCTCACTGGTTGGAAAAGCCGTATTAAACGATTATAATTTTGCCGGATTACATTTTACCGGTTCAAACAGCACTTTCAATCATTTGTGGCAGGCCAGCGCGGCCAATCTGTCGAAATACCGATCATACCCCAAGATCGTTGGTGAAACCGGAGGAAAAGATTTTATTCTTGTACACAATTCAGCCGGTGCCGAAGAAGTTGCAACAGCATTGGTCAGGGGCGCATTCGAATATCAGGGGCAGAAGTGCTCTGCTGCTTCCCGTGCCTATATCCCTGAATCGCTGTGGCCCAGCGTGAAGGAAATCATGCTTGATATGCTTTCGCAGATAACAGTCGGCGATGTAAGACAATTTTCAAACTTTATGAACGCTGTTATTGATGAAGGATCATTCGACAACATCATGGGATATATCCACAAAGCCAACTCCTCGCCCGATGCCACTATTCTTTACGGAGGCAAAGGCGATAAAACAACAGGCTATTTTGTTGAACCCACCGTAATCCAGGTGACCGATCCACATTTTGTAACAATGGAAGAAGAAATCTTCGGGCCTGTGCTTACACTATTTGTATACAAAGACAATGAATTTGATAAAACGCTGGAACTGGTTGACAGCACTTCGCCGTTTGGTTTAACCGGATCTATCTTTGCACAGGATCGCGATGTGCTTGTGAAAGCCTGCCGTGCGTTGCGGTATGCTGCCGGAAATTTGTATTACAACGATAAACCCACTGGTGCTGTGGTCGGACAACAACCTTTCGGTGGCGCCCGTCAATCAGGAACCAATGATAAGGCCGGAAGCCACCTGAACCTTTTACGCTGGACGAGCCCCCGTACCATCAAGGAAACCTTGATCCCACCGACCGATTTCAGGTATCCGTTTATGAAGGAAGACAAGTGCCACTAGAGGTTGTTTTGATGAATTGATGCTGTGATGCTGTGATACAGTGTTACAGTGATGCTGTATCCCGAAAGATATTTGGATTGCATCATTGCATCATTAAATTTCTGAACTACTGCTCTTGTGAATCACGACATATCTGTTTCAAATTAAAGCTGTACTTGGCTTCAATCACGTATTCTTTAGGGTGACTCGTCCTGAAATTTGTTTACACTTTATGATTAATAAATTCCCTTTTTCAAAGCCTTTTTTATTTCAACAATGGGTAATGTTGAGCCGGATTTCTGTTGGGCAAAAACGGTATGGGGCTCGATGCCCCATCCGTTTTTACATTTTCAACGATGGTTCAACGTGTCGACATCATTCTGCTGGGCAACTCAAAGTTACTTCTTTTTGCTGATTATCCATTGATGTTCTCTCTTTGTAATAATTCTTCCATTTCCTTTCTATTTCACCTGTCTGATTATGTGCAAGTTCCGGAGCTAGCATATTTATGCTGGCATGCGGTCTTTCGGTGTTGTAAATAGCAATTATTGCCCGTATCTGCTTTTCGGTATCTTGTTTTGATATAAGGTTGATATGATTAAGCCATTCGTCTTTCAGTATACCGTTAACGCGTTCTGCAATAGCGTTTTCCAACGGATCACCATTTTCTGTCATGCTGATTTGAAAATTATGCTGTTTTAATATTTTCACATAATCCTGGCAGCAGTATTGAATCCCCCTGTCTGAATGATGATAAACATCCCTGATATGTTTGGGCAATTGCTTTAAGGCCATGCGCAGTGCAACTATACTGTGTTTAGCTTCAAGTGTATCACCCAGCGACCATCCAATAATTTTTCTCGAATAAGCATCGGTGATCAGGCTCAGAAAGGCAAAGCCTTCCAGGGTTGGAATGAAAGTTATATCAGATACCCATAGTTGATGGGCACGATCTGGTATGAAATCCTTAATAAGGTTGGGGTATTTATGTAGCCAATGTTTACTGTTTGTTGTCCTGATCCGGAAACGTCGCTTGCGTATAAGCAAACCATTATCCCTGAGAAAATCAAAGAACGCATCTCTACCCAAATGAAGTTCTCCGGACATATAATCCTGTAGCTTGAGCAGTAGCTTACGCCCTCCAAGACGTGGCATCTTTTTACGTACTCTCTTTATCATTTGTAACAGGATTTCATCCATTAAAGCTTCTTTATAACTGTACTTTGTTCGCTGGTAGTAGGCTTGTCTACTTTTACCAAACAGTCCACATAAAGCACTTAAATCAAGCTTATTATGCTTTATGCGCAGCTGTGCTACTGTTTGGTGCCATGCTTTTTTCTGATCGCTAGCTTGAATTCTTTTTCTGCTACATCTATTAATGTATTGAGCGCTTCGTTGCGTAGCTTCTCATGTTCAAGTTCTTGTTCCAAAGCATGTAATTTGCTTTCAAGAATCTTTTCCCTGACAGTTTTTGCAGATTCGTTTGACATGTGGCGTTGAAGTTTTAGTTGTTTCTGACTTGGT
>JACZJK010000059.1 GCA_014860575.1 Bacteroidales bacterium | reverse complement strand
CTTCATCAAGCTGAATACTTGCAGCCCGAACTGCACTTTCGAGTTGTTCGAATGTTCGTGGGCCAATAATAGGCGCTGTCACAACCGGATTATGAAGCAACCATGCCAGTGCGACTTCTCCGGGTGGGTGTCCAATATTTTTACACAGCGCCTCGTATTTCTCCAATTGACTACGTTTTTTTTCTATTTGATCCACCTGGCTTTTGTCAATACGCCTTCCAACCTTATGTTTCTCCAATGCTCCGCCCAACAGCCCGCCGGCCAATGGACTCCAGGGAATCAGTCCTAATCCGTAATGTCGGCAGGCCGGAATCACTTCAAGCTCAACCATCCGGTTGTCAAGATTGTACACACTCTGCTCGCTCACCAATCCCAACATGCCGCGTTTGGAAGCTTCCTGGCAGGCAGTAGCAATATCCCAACCCGCGAAATTGCTTGAACCGGCATACACAACTTTCCCTTGTTTGATCAGTGTGTCAAAACTTTGCCAGGTTTCATCCCATGAACACTCACGGTCGATATGATGCATCTGATACAAATCAATCCAATCGGTTTGCAATCGCTTTAAGCTGCCTTCGCAATGTTTCCGGATTTTATAGGCGCTCAGGCTGCGGCCATCACTGTTTACTTCTGGTAAATTTGCCTTGCGATCCACAGGATTGTAAACTTTTGTGGCCAGTACCACAGCATCCCGCCGGCCTCCGCCCTGTGCAAGCCATCGCCCGATAATTTCTTCCGTGTATCCATGTTCCACCGACCAGCCATACACATCGGCAGTATCGAAAAAATTGATCCCCAATTCCAACGCGCGATCCATGATTTTGAAGCTCTCTGCTTCGCTCGCATGCCACCCAAAGTTCATGGTTCCAAGGCAAATATCACTAACCAGAACCCCGTGCTTTCCAAGTCTCTTATGTTTTACAGTCATTGTGCTATCTCCTTATTATTTGTTATTAAACGTTGTGTAACGGTTGGCACATGTTGTCGGGGCGGATTTCGGAGAACGTTCCTGTCCGAAGGACACGGAAGTGCGAAACGGGAATCTGCAGTTGGCGTACTACTGAACCCCGCCCTGCAATATGTACTTTGTTACCACACGTTTTTATTTTTCCGTTTTAAAAAAGTCATTTATCATTTGCTGTAATCCACTGTCGGTAAATACACCAGTTTCTATTTCAAATTTGTCTTGTTTTACAAGTAAGACTCCATAAGGACTTTTCTGTTCCAACCTGTCAAATAATTGGTTATTTACAATAAAAAATCGGTCGTCACTGATATTGACATTCAGAGAGGAGTCTTTGTACTTTTCAATTATTTTATTTGCATAAAATCCAAAATCACTTGAGACTTCATAAATCCCTTCTGAATTGTCAGATTTTGCAATTGAATTAAACTGAGTCGAATCTGGGATAAAAAACATTACTGTTGAATCCTTCAATTCATGAATCTTTTTTGATTCATCCCAATTCCCAGAGTTAATAGCAATTATTAATTTGCCTTTGATAGATTTATCAATTTTTACATCAGCAATTTTATTGATTGTCAAATCGAGGTCAATTAAATCATTCACAGGATTCTCCAAGTTAAAGAGGATTTCATTAAAGTCAACTTTGCTCAAATTATCATTGAGTATTTTAATGAATTTTTGTGGGTTTATCTGGATTACTTTGTACAGAGTTCCATTACTAAATTCACTGAACTCGGCATTGTTTCTGCAATCTAGTCCAAAAGTTTCCAAGAATTTGAGCAATAAATTTTCTGATATTTTATCTCCACTCTCAGATGCGTCCAAAACGATTGAGATGTTACATTTTAATGAATCAGTTTGTTGTCCATAAGAATTGACGTATAAACTGATGGTCAGAAGAATCATTAATATGGTTTTTATTTTTAGTAGTCGCTTCATTTTTCAAATGTCCGGTAACGGCCGACGCTATGGCAAGTGCGGGAATAGATTGTTGCTCAACTGTCTACCAACACAAATGTAGGTAAAGATTTCAAATGTTTCAACGAACACGCAAACCCGCATTTGCTATAGCGTTTTTTATGTGGCGTTTTTTATAATATCATCCAACCTTCATACACAAAAGTAACTTTTGCATTTTTTATAAATTCATTAAAATTGTCTGTCTCTAATTTTTCCTTGTTAGTCAATTCTATTAAAAAAGATTGGGTCACAAAGGAATTGGGTGGACCAACCCAAAATTCAAATCTTCGTTTGTCCTTCTTTTCTAAATATTTGAGTTCCGTAATTGAAATTGCAAGTCCCTCGGATGTTGAACAGCCTAACATTTGAGGTGTAATAAGTCCACTTGAAAATAGTCCTAAATAATTCAAGTTATATTCCCCAATGCTGATTGCGATACTATCGTAAATGATTGAAGTCATGTTTTCTCGTGTAATTATTTTAATCTTTCCATTATATTTTGGGTAAGATTGTTCATGGTATTTATTTTCGAAAACATCTCGAATCATATATTCTGAATGTTCTCCTTCATTTTTAAATTCTGTCTTTAAAGGCTGTTTGCCTTCAATGTTTTTCTGAACAGTCTGAGTATGCTTGCATGACCAAAGAGATAGTATAAACCCAAATGTCAAAATGCATAAAATTGTCTTCATGTTGCGATTTTAAAATGCCACATAACTCGTTTATTGATAGGGTAAAACTGTACACTGATTTGCTCCTGAAGGAAAACATTGTACGGTTTTAACCCATTTTTATTTTTATCGTTGATTCAATGAACTGTAAATGTCAGAACAAAGATAATGTTTTTACAAAAGGACAAACGGGATTTTATTTTATGGATAACTGCATGGGCACAAATTTCTGCTATCCTAATTGACTTGTGCCCATTCAACTGCTGGATATGGTTTCGATGTCAGACCTGCTGACCAAAAACCAACAGTTCTCTTTTATCAATAAATTCTTTTATCTGGCTTAATATTTCCTTTTTGGTGAACTGGACATCCGTGGTCTGTTGGCCGTTGCCGGATATAGAATTTAGTTCTTCGATAAGTGGATCAAGATCGGTTTCGGTGTTCTGAATGCCAACACTTACCCGTGCCATCC
>JACZJK010000058.1 GCA_014860575.1 Bacteroidales bacterium | reverse complement strand
GTATATTACCTTCTGGGGAAAAAACACCATCTGGAAACCGGTTTAAACTTCGCGGTTGGCGTAACAATCAATGATATAGAGGATGAGAAATACTTTTACAGGAGATTTTCTCCATCAATAAGCTACAGGTTTGAAAACTTCCAGAAAAGGTCAATGTTCTTCAGTATCGGCCTGGCTCCGGTACTTTACAACGACGAAGATGAAGGCCTTGTGTTTGAACCCTGGATCAAGCTCGGCATCGGATATTCTTTTTAATGAATTAATACACCTCCCGCCACACCTGGGCAACCCGTGCCCTCCGCAAAGGAATGCGTATCGAATACGTTTCAAAACTCATGGGCCACGCCTCCATCAAAACCACCCAGGTTTATGCAAAAATCGTAAACGAAGAACTCGATAAAGCCATGGACGTTTTTAATTGATAAAGCCATCCTAACCCCTCATTAATACACAATCTTCCCGTCTCCCGACTTCCGACTCCCGTCTCCCGACTTCCGACTTCCGACTTCGGACTTCCAACTTCGGACTTCCGACTCTCCACTTCCCTATATCAAGATTTTATCAATCTCGAAATGTTGATAAATAATTCTCCCGTTTTCCTCGGTTTGACCCAAATGTGATTTTTGTATTCAGTATTTTTATGCCACAAATTTTCATTCTAAGAAACCAAAACTTTACAAGATGTCTCAACTTCCAAACCCGCAAACAACGGGGTTAACACTCCTACGCTTCAAGCTTTATCACTATTGTGTTTTTCTCATATCACTAAATGCAACCCGTTATGGCTGACCACTTCCCCAAGCTCCAACACGTTCAGTTCTTTGAACACCCTTTTTCCGAACCCTCTCAAACCACTCCTGATGATTTCGCCATCATCATCAGCGGCCCTTTTACTATCCACCAATTTTGTCAGAACCTATTCCAGAAGATCTTCACCATAGGCCTTTCCGAAATCGCCACTTTTCTCGATTACCATTGCAGCCAGGTTAAAAACCCATCCCGCTGGCTCAATTCCCTCGAAAAACTAATCAAGCTCAACATTGATCTTTTCGACACCCGGCCACTCCACCACCGCCACACCAAGCTCATTTCCGAAATATGCCTTAAACGCCTTACCATGCAAATGAACCAGCCAAAATCCAAAAAGTCAGCCGGCAAACTCAACGGCTACTCCGACGAAAAAGAATATTCCTTCTCCCAGGTAAAGGACCACCTCGCCACCTTGGAAACCACCGAAGAAAAAATTGCCCTCCTCCAGGATCAGATCATTGATTATCGTCAGAACCCGCCCGACTTTATCTGCACCAAAGAACAGCCTTTCGATCACCAATGCAACCTCGAAATCGAACGCCTCGAAAAACAGGAATTACTTTACGAAAAAATCAACCGGAAAAAAAACAATGACAAGCAGGGCCACAAAATGCCCTTCAACGGAAACCTTAATGTCTTATGCGATGTATATTATAAGCTGATGATGAAAAGAGCCCCTAATGGTAAGCCTATCCTTCCATGGTCTATAACCCAGGCCACCGATCACATCTGCAATTCCTACTGCGAAGCCGATGGCTCATCCCTCAGCCCTGCCACCGTCCGAACTTACCTCAGCCCCTCAAAACCTGAAAGCCGCCCAATTTCAGAAAATGAACTGGAAATATAAAAAACTATTATTTGCTCCTTTATAAAATAGCTCGTAAGCAGCTTTCTCATTCTTCCCCAAAAGTCACATAAAAGTCACATTCTTGCTTAAACCAGTTTTGTAAATAATTCTATACTAATCTATTACAAGCCTTAAAAATCACATTAAATAATGTGATTGATGTGGCTTTCCAATTTTTGCTCCCTTTTGCACTTTCAACCCAATTTTTTATAATCGTGTTTATCAGCACATTAAGACATGAATCCATGTAACATGTGTGTATATTTAACCCGCTTTTTCAAAAGTCACACAAGCCCCCAAAACGCCCACAGGGCATATTGCTGTATATCTGTTTGTTACAAAAAATCGAGCCACATGTGGCTGTTTTGTGATAGTGTGACTTTAATTTCCTACCTTACTTTGCCGCCATACACTTAAAACCAAAAAGTATATGGAAGCAATCATCATTCCTAAAGATCAGTTCAACGAGCTCCTTGCAAAAGTCGAGCACATCATCAAAACCATTGACGGCATTACAGCCAGTCCAAAGGAATCCTTTGTCGACAATGCCGAGTTCATCCGCCTAATGGGCATCTCAAAACGCACTGCCCAAACCTGGCGCGACGAGCAGCGCATTTCCTTCTCCCAGATCGGCTCCAAAATCTACTACAGCCTTTCCGACGTCAACCAGCTCCTCGCCAAAAACCACCGCCCCGCCTACACCCCTCGTTCCCGCTCCCGCCATTAATGCTAACTAGATCAGCATTCAATGGCTCTATGGTTCAATAGTCCAAAATTCAAATGTTCTATTGTTCTATTGTTCTCCTGTTCAATTATCCAAAATAAAATGAAAAATCCTCTCAATTACCCCAATCCGTGCGTCGGCCTTCCCAAACAGCGGGCCGGCGCTGGCTGTGAATTGAAAAATGCCTGGAAATTCAGCAAAGGCAACGAAGATTGTTTGGGAGAAAACAAAGCTGACTTCATAACTTACCTTGAAACGCCAGCGACTGCACAGCTTTGTTTTCAACCATTACTTTGCTTGAATTTCCGGCATTTTTCAAGAGCGGGGGGCAGCTTTGTTTGGGAAAGTATTTTTGGTCCTTTTGTTACGACAAAAGGACAAGAAAACAAAATTGCGCGGCAGACCCGACCCGTAGAAAACAAGCATTTTCCATACAGCCTTGATCTTTTTGTAAACTTTTTGGATCAAGCCAAAAAGTTTGACATAATTCAACCATTACTTTGCTTGAATTTCCGGCATTTTTCAAGAGCGCGGGGAAGCTTTGTTTGGGAAAGTATTTTTGGTCCTTTTGTTACGACAAAAGGACAAGAAAAACCAACAATAACTTATTTGACCCATCCCGAGAAAACAAGCATGCTCTTTAAACCTAAATCAAAAATCTAAAACCTGAATTCACCATGTCACCCGATCACGGCTGGATAAAATTACACCGCAAGATTCAGGAAAACCCTGTTTGGCGGCAAAAGCGCAAATTCAGCATGGCCGAAGCCTGGATTGATATTTTATTGGAAGCCCGTCACAACCCGGTACCAGAAACAATTATCATTGGTTTGTATTCTATTCAATGCAACCGTGGACAGTGCATTAAAAGCTATGATACTTGGGCAAATCGCTGGAATTGGTCCAGATCAAGAGTTCGGCGTGTTCTGAATTTGTTTCAAAACATGAATATGATTTGTCTCAAAAACGTCACAAAATCGACACAGATAACTGTCTGCAATTATGATCTTTACAACCCTCTGCGAAACGCAAATGAAACGCAAATGAAACGCATTCGGCACGCAAATGAAACGCATTCGGCAACAAACAAGAATGTAAAGAATGAAAAGAAAGAAAATAATGAAAATAATAATATCACTATCGTTCAAATCACCGATCCAATAAACATCCCGTTCGATGATTTCTGGAACGCCTACGACAAAAAAGTAGGCAACAAAGAAAAATTGCGCCGCCGCTGGCTTGCCCTTTCCGATTCCGACCGCCAGGCCGCCATGGATTACATCCCGCTCTATCTCCACACCCAGCCCGATAAAAAATTCCGCAAAAACCCCGAGACTTTTCTCAACAACAAATCCTGGACCGACGAACTAATCTTTCCATCCCATGAACCAAAACAAAAATCCGGAACCTCCCGCATTAGCCGAAGCTTTGTCGAAGAAGTCTATTCAGGCCTTCCTCCCGAGCTCCGCCCTGGTTAAAACCATAACCACTTTCCCGGCAATCTGGGAGGCAAAAACCCCAACACTGGGAGGCTTATCAGTAAAGCTCGGCGAAGAAACCGCCAAGAACCTCATCATGGCCTGGATCATCCACCTCAGCGCCTCGCTCAATGTGGGCCGTGGCATGACCGACTTCCAGATCCGCGACGCCGCTGAGGTCATCCTCGTCGAATTCCCCTACCTCACCATTGCCGACATCGCCTTCGTCTTCCGCAAAGCCAAAACCGGCTATTACGGCGAGCTTTACGACCGCCTCGACATCACCGTCATTTCACGCTGGTTCCACCGCCACTGGTCCGATCGCCTCCAGGCTGCCGAAACCCAAAGCTACACCGCCCACCTTCAATACAAATCCGATTCTTTCCCCCGTTCCTCCTCCGACGATCAGGATCGCACCGCTCACCAACTCGCCCACTCCCGCTACCTCCTCGATAAATCCAATAAACAACCGAAAACTTGAACCCATAAAAATCGCACCCTTTTCATAGCCGCAATTCCCATCCCCAATATTTCTTTTCCAACCATTGCTTCCGCTTTAACTTTTCTGTTTACCTTGCAACCCTAAAACATACTATAAAGCATTTCTTTACACTCTATCAAATACACCCATATATCCATCCACCATTCATTGCAAATCTATGCCCATCATCCAGCTACAAATAATGCCATTTATTAAGATTATATCAAAAACAGGCCTTCAGTCATACATATACAATCGTTTTCAGGTGTATTAGTATGATTCTTGTCATACCTATTAAACGTTGGCAACAAGCGTAAAAAGACAACAGTACTATTGAAAACAACAGTAATAAAAGAAGAATAATTAATGTTAGACCAATCCTTTTCAGCAGGAAATTTTAGAAAGATACTCGATATTGAGAATCGCAAGGGATTTTACCTTGAAGGAGAATTTTATGCTGACATTGATGAAATAAATAAAAAAATAAAGGACTTAAATTCAGATATTAGAATACTAGGGACAAAGGGGCTTTCCAAGGAGGATTACATTAAAGAGAGGGAAGCGATTGACGATAAAAAAGAAGAACTAAAAGCTAAAAGGGAAGAAAAGCTAATTGAGAAATTGGCAGTTGTTAGTTCAGCGGTTACTGCTGAAAATTTCAAACTACAAATTGTGGTTGACACCACAATTACTGCAAAGCCTGTTTACAAAACCGCTCATAATTTAGAAAACATTCTGGCATTAAAACAACTTCAATACAATTTCCGAAAACTTTATAAAGTAAAACAGTCAAACCGCTACTCAATTATTAGTCAACTGAAAAATTTACTAGACGACAGTTTCCCAAAAATCATTGTTAAGACCGACATAAAAGAATTTTATGAAAGCATTCCACATGACAAGTTGCTAAAGAAGTTATATGATGAAAATTTACTGACTCATTTATCAAGACGATTTATTCAGCAAATTTTAAGTGAGTATAAAACTTTAGCAGCAACAACAAAAGGAGTTCCAAGAGGAATCGGTATTAGTCCTTACTTAACTGAACTATACATGAGAGATGTTGATGCTAAAATAAAGTGCATTCCAAATGTCATGTATTACGCAAGGTATGTTGACGACATAATTGTGATTTTCATGCCTGACATTGTCAATACAACCCGTGATTATAAAAAGACCATCAAAGATATTTTCATTGATGAAGGGTTAACAATGAATGAAGATATAGATAAGACGAGAATTATTGGCTTAACGGACAAACACAGAAAGCAGAATTACTTCATTGAATATTTGGGCTATAAATTTATTTCCGGCTATGATGCTAACAAGCACATTCCGCTTAAACTCACAATTTCTGAAAAGAAAAAAAAGAGATACGGTGAACGGCTATCAAAAGCATTTACTCTCTATGAAAAGCAATCTAAAGGAAATGAGAAGCAAGCAAGAAAACTTTTCGTAAAGAGAATTAAGTTTTTAACGAGCAACACCCGATTGGTAAACAATAAAAGAAATGTAATAACAGGAATTTACTACACCAACAGTTTAGTAAATACAAATACGGACTTCCATGTGTTAGACCGTTATTTTGCAACATTGATTAGAAAATTTGCTTTACCTGCTGCATTAGCAAATCGGATTAGCCCCCCTAAGAATTCCTTTGTAAAAGGTTTCGACCCAACATGCATTTCAAAATTTAATGCAATTGAATTAAACACTATGATGAAAAGCTGGACAAAGTGAGAATAAAGAAGAAAAAATATATAAAATTCAAAAAAGAAAGAGTTATTCTTTCTGATATTTTGCCATTTGAAGTGCCAGTAACATTTACAAACAGGCATTTGTATTCTTACTTGTTGTCTTGTAAAATCAAATTAGAAGGGGAAAAAATTAGCATTAATAAAAATAACTCTTCAGCCAACCAAGAAATTGTAAAACTATTGTTTGGAATAAATTCATCCAAACCTTTTGCAGATGGCAAAGTAAATTTCAAAGAAGATGAAAGAGATTCTATTCCCTTCGGTTACAAAATAGTTCACAACGAAAATGATTTCCGTGAACTTACAATTATTCATCCCAAAAACCAACTCGCAGTAATTGAGTTTTATGACAAATACAGGGATTTAATTCTCTATTACAGTAGTATCAGCCCTTTCTCAATTAGAAAACCTTATCGCATTGCGAAATACACTTACTTCAAAGACCAACTTCATTTAGAAAAACTTGCAGAGCTGACAGATGAAATAGTCGAGCAGAATGATTTGGAATATGAAAACCTAAAAACATTTTTTGTCTATAAAAAATACAGCAACATTCATAAGTTTTACGAATCGTATCAGTATCACCGTTGCGAAAAGAAATTTAACCGACTTTTTAAATTCGATATTTCAAAATGCTTTGATAGTATTTACACCCACTCCATTACTTGGGCTTTGCTTGACAAAAAAGTTGTGAAAAAGAATTTGAATGACTCCAAAAAAACTTTCGGAAATGTATTTGATAATTTGATGCAAAAACTCAATTACAACGAAACTAATGGAATTGTAATTGGACCCGAATTTTCAAGAGTATTTGCTGAATTGATTTTGCAAAAGATTGATGATAACGCTAAGAGAGAACTTGAAAAAGAAAAACTGTTTTCCAAAAAGGACTTTGAGATATTCAGATATGTTGACGACTACTTTGTATTTTACAATGAAGAACCAGCTAAAGAAAAAATCCTTACTGCTTTTAGGTTAGGTTTACGAGAATTCAAACTTTACTTGAATGAGGCAAAGACACAGCATTACAACAAGCCCATTATTACTGAGATCACAATTGCCAAGCAAAAAATAATTGACCTTCTGAATGATTCACTTTCGTATCATCTCGAGGAAATATTTGTAAAAGAGGAAGGAATTGAAGAGCCAGTAATAAAGCACAAAGGGAAAATCTACATTGATTCAAACAAACTCATTACAAAATTCAAAACCATAATCTTTGAATCAAAAATTGATTACAAAGATATTTTGAATTTCACTTTCGCAATCATTGAACGCAAACTTCGTTCGCTGATAAAGTCCTACTTCAAAATTATCCGTGAAAAGAATACCGAGAAGGAATTCATTAAATCCTTGCTTGAATTATTTGACTTTGTTTTCTTTTTGTATTTAGTTTCCCCAAGAGTAAATACAACGATTAAACTTTGTAGAGTTTTAAGGTTAGCAACAACAACTCTCAATTTAAAAGACAAATTTAGCATTGACTTCAAGCATCTTGTTTTCAAGAAAATTTACGACAACATAATTTTCACACTACACAAAAATAAATCAGTTAAGCATACACAAGTAGAAACACTTTATTTGCTTATTGCTATAGGAGAATTGGGAAACAAATATTGGCTAACAGAGGATGTTCTTACAAGTTATTTGGGAATAAAAAAGGACACAGATGTTTTTAGTTGCGAATCAGAATTAAACTATTTCACTATTGTTGTTTCACTTTTTTACATGAAAGACAAGGTGAGATATAAAAACCTTCGTTCCTTTGTGCTTGAAAAAGCAGTTGAGAAATTTGAAAGCGTTGATTACGATTTCAGAATAAAAAAAGCCGAACTGATTTTATTGCTCTTTGATTTAATAGCATACTCTTATATAGACATAAGAGCGATAAAAAGGAAACTATTGAATTTGTATAAAGTTACAGATGCGACACTTCAAGACGACATCATTAAAGCCAGAAGTAATTGGTTTACTACATGGACAGATTTCGATTTTGGAAAAGAACTGGATGCTAAACAAAGTCAAGAAGTTTATTAATGAAACTGAAACAGTCCAACCGTTAACGCCATAGGTGGCACACACACAAGCAGAGTTAATCATTCTTAGAAATAGAATGTTTAACAGGAAAAGCAGCAGGGACTGGCTGCTTTTCTTTTAAAAAAATTAAAACACTTTGAAATAAAATTATTTTAGAATGGAAAGAGTAGCATATCAAGACAAGATTTATATTGAGATAACAGAACGCCAGTTGCCAACAAAGGCTATATGCAATAAGGGTTTCAGTGGTAATTCAAACATTCTGCCCCGCATCAAGTTCGGTGTAACTTGGCAGGAAAGTCGCCCGCAATCCCCAACGATTTCATACCGCCAACCGTTACAAGCAAGCCTAAAAGATGACACTGCAACCATCAATCGGACAACTTAACCATCGGACTTTGACATCTTGAACAAGCTTTTCAGCTAATTAAAACTGGTGACACTTTCGCTGTATCTTGACACTCAAGCCGACCCAAATGGTTTTAAAATTTTTCCCACCGCACATTTAAAAAAAAATTTTAGCCAGCCGCAAATTTTTCACATTTGGTTTTGCCCAACACACAAACCAACCCTTCGCAAAACTAAAAGAGCAATATTCACCAAACGCTGCGCAAAATTCATGAAAATAAGCAATACATTTGACCAAAATTGACAAGTCCATGCCAGGCAAGTTAAAATCATTCGGTGAAGCAGTGCGTGATTTCAGAGAACGCAAAGGTCTGCTCCTACGTCAAGTTGCTTCGGAACTTGAAGTGGACATGTCTTTTCTGAGTAAAATGGAAAGGAATGAAAAAAAAGCCAGCAGATTGCAGGTTGAGAAATTGGCAAAGACACTTGATGTTGACCAAAGTGAATTAATGACCTTATGGTTGTCCGATAGGTTAATGGATACATTGAATGAAGAAAGTGAAGCTTACAATGCACTTAAATTAACTGAGAAAAGAATTAGGAAGAAATGAATCTAACTATAGGACAACGTATATCAACCCGGGGTGAAGATTTTATCATTACAAACTCCAATGCTAACTATGATGGCTCTTGGCTTTTAGAAGCGGAGGGTATAAGTGAATTGGTAAAAGGGAAACATTTTACTTTCGATTCAAATATTGATTCGGACATCAAGCCCATTGATCCCAATCAAACCAAATTAATTGCCGATAATGACAGTGGCTACCGAAAAACAAAACTCTTTCTTGAAACTCAAATTAGAAACACTACTGTATTCTCTGAAAAAATAACCATTGCAAATAAAGCGGCCATTAATCCGGCAGAATACCAATTAACACCCACGCTTAAAGCCTTGCAACTCCCACGTCCACGACTATTGATAGCAGATGGCGTTGGTTTAGGTAAAACAATTGAAGTCGGTATCTTTCTATCTGAATTAATTAAGAGAGGAAAAGGAAAACGAATCATGGTACTGGCTCCAAAATCTATTCTTGCTCAGTTTCAGCAAGAACTGTGGCATCGTTTTGCTATTCCTTTGGTTAGGCTGGATTCTGAAGGTATTGCCAAGATAAAATCTCAACTCCCTGCAAACAAAAACCCATTTGAATACTACGATAAAACAATCATATCCATTGATACTTTAAAGAAAAATGCCAAGTTCAGGCACTACATTGAAAAATCAAGATGGGATGCAGTGGTTATTGATGAGTGCCATACGGTAGCAAATGATAAAAGCCAACGAGGCGATTTGGCCCAATTGATAACAACAAAATGCGAATCTTTGATACTTACTTCTGCCACACCTCACAATGGTAGAAAAGAAAACTTTGCCAACCTCATCAACATGATAGAGCCTACCGCCATTCCCAAAAGTGGCGAGTACGACAAATCTCATGTTGAGCCTTATTATGTAAGACGGTTTAAAAATGATATTACAGATGAAACGGTAAGGGCAAATTTTCAGGAACGCAAAATTGTTCGGAGTTCTGCTAAGCTGAGTTCTGCTGAAACTGATTTTTTACAATACCAGCAAGAACTAAAATTCAATGCACTAAACGCACTAAAGAATGGTAAACCGAAAGAAGATTTTCTTTTTTCGGTAGGAATATTTAAAGCATTTATGTCTTCGCCAGAGGCAGCATTAGAAAGTATTCAGCGAAGAATTGAAAAAGTAGATGCAACAAAAGCTAAGAATCAATTTGCTTCTGAAAATTTGGAAGTATTGAATGATCTAAAGAAAAAATTAGAAGTAATACTTGGCACTCATTCAGATACCAAATACAAAAAGTTAAAGGATACTTTACTGGAATTGGGTTGGACAGGTATAAAGAAGAATGACCGCTATGTAATTTTTGCTGAAAGAATTGATACACTGGAGTATCTGAAAAAAAATCTGCAAAACGATTTTAAAATCACAGAAGAAGCCATTGCATTCTTTCATGGTGGCTTACCGGATACAGAGCAGCAAGCCATCATTGAAGATTTTGGAAAAGAGGATAGCACCGTACGTTTATTGCTTTGCTCTGATGCAGGTTCACAAGGTGTCAACTTGCATTTCTACTGCAATCGTATGTTCAATTACGATATTCCCTGGTCTTTAATTGTATTAGAGCAGCGTAATGGTCGTATTGACCGATATGGGCAGAAGAAAACACCATTCATTCATTACATCATTGCTGAATCGGATATCAAAGGCTTGAAAACAGACTTACATATTGTAAGACGTCTTACTGAAAAGGAAGAAGTTGTTTATAAAACATTAGGCGATGCCGGTTCAGTAATGAAGTTATATGATGCCAGCAAAGAAGAACAGTTGGTTGAAGAGGCAATAATGGACCAGAATGAAACTTTCTTGGATGATTTGGAAGCGAAAATGAAAGGCTTCGATTTCAATACATTGACTACTGAACTTACCATAACAACCAATCCTTATGAAACCAATCTTACCATTTATCCAAGTGAAGCGAAATTCTATAAGGATTTATTTGAGCAGCTTTCTTCTGCCAATCAAATTAATGTACAAGATGTAACGGTTCAAGATGGCTATCTCGAAATATTGAACACAAAAGATTTGAATCAAATTCTTTTTGACCTTCCGCCTGAATCTAAACCCAAATTGAATCAATTGTTCAAATTATCACTCGATAAAGATCTAGTGCAACGCTCCATTGAAGATGCCAGGAAAAAGAAAGGCGAATGGGCAGAGTTTCAGATATTGAATGAATTGCATCCAGTGGTAAAATACTACATGACCAAGCTGGAAGCCAGTGTGGACAAGGATGTTGCCTTGGTTGCCAAATCAAACCGTTTTCCTGCAAAGACAAGCTGGTATATTTTTCAAGCTCAAGTGTCCAATAATCTAGGTCAACCTGTTGTGGCTGATTTTTTAGTAGTTGGGTTAAATAATGATGGCAGTATTTGCAGAGAACCGTTTCTCCTAAATGATTTCATTAATGAGTTCAGGTTGCAGGAAACCTTGCATACCGAAAATATTTCTGAAAATGATTTAGCTGAATTGCATCAATTATTAGTAAAAGCAGTGACTTCCGTTACAAGTTATATGAGTACCGTACAAAAACAACTGGAAGTGAAAATGGAAACCAAACTAAACGAGTATGAGCAAAAATTAGCGAATTGGAAAAACGACGCCTTGGAACAATTGGAATTGGACTTTAGTGATAAAACCATCACTCCATTTTTTTCAGGGAAAAAAGATTCAAAGAAACGGGAAATAGAAACCATACTTAGTTCAACAAGCCAATACAATAAAGATATGACCTCCTTACAAGGTGATGCCTATTTGAAAGTATTAGCAGTATTTTTTAACAGTTAGCGGTATACAGTTTTCAGTAAACAGAGAATAACGGATGCAAGATTATAAAAAATTAGAAGTTTGGGAAAAGGCACACATACTTATTAAGGAAGTTTATATGCTTACAGTAGCATTTCCGAAAGAAGAATTATATGGATTAGTGTCACAGTTAAGAAGAGCTTCCGTTTCTATTCCAACCAATATTGCTGAAGGTGCTGGCAGGGAATCTAAAGCAGACTTTGGCAGATACTTACAAATCGCATTCGGCTCTGCAAACGAAGTTGAATATCTATTGCTTCTATCATACGAATTGAAATATTTAAGCCAAGAGAATTATAAAGGAATCAATGCCCAAATAGAAGAAATAAAGAAAATGTTATCAGGATTACTTAAATCTGTAAACCGCTAACTGTGAACCGTTAACTGCAAACTAAAAAATGATCAAATTCATTCAGAACATAGGCGAATACTTTTCATCCAATTACTTTGATGAAGACTTCACAGCAAAAGTGTTGAGTAAAACAGGCTATGCTGCTGAGGAAATTAAAGATTTCAATAAAAAAATTTCTCCATTAAAAGATAAATTCTTTCGCTTTAAACAACTGTTTATTGAAGACAAACTGCGTACTAAGGATAAAATTTATGAAAGTCACCAGTTTCATACTGCTCTATTAAATGCGTTAGGTTATGATGGCAATAATCCGCAATACAGCAACCTATTTCATCTTTCCGAAAATGAAGTAATTCCGGTAAGACACATTTTACACAGAGGCGACCGGGTTCACCTGATGATTATGGAAATGCAGGCCCTGATTAGGGAAGATGATACCGACCCGGATGGTTTGTTTGAGCAACGCTACAATGTAGAGGATGAAACCCAAAACAATCCACCTCAAAAATACCACCGTACCCAATGGGACAGGGTATTTCAGGTTCCGGCTCATTTAAAAATATCTCCGGTAGTGATCAATAAAGCCATCTCCGAACTGTTTTTATTTGAACCACACTTGCGGCCAAAATACATACTGCTACTGGCTGGAAACATGGTCTATCTGCTGGAGCAGGAAAAATGGTTCAGAGGCAGTTACCTGGTTTTTGATTTGGAGGAACTATTCACCGAAGCCACCGCCAATCGCAATGCCAATTACTACGCTTTGTTTTATTTTTTGTTAAGCAAAGAATCATTGACACCTGAAAGCAATATGGTATTGCTCGATCAGCTGGATGAAGACAGCCATAAATCAGCTTATGAAGTAACCAAAGATTTAAAAGAGGGCATCATCCATGCCGTGGAGGCACTGGCTAATGAAGCCTTGTATTTTCAAAAGCATGTATTGCAGGAAGTGTTTGACGAAACCGATGACACTTTTGAACAGGAAATAAAAGACGACTGCCTCAACATTATTTACCGTTTACTGTTTGTCTTTTATGCAGAAAGTCGGGAAGATTTAGACATTCTCCCCAGCAACGATCCCATATACAACAAGGGCTATTCCTTAGAAATGCTCCGTGATTTGGAGCAAGTGCCACTCTATTCGGAAACCAGTTTGCACGGTTATTTCTTTCACGATTCATTGAGCAAGTTATTTGATGTGTTGAGTTCTGGCTATAGGGAAAAAGAGAAAAATATATTTTATGATAACCAGTCAGTAAAGGTAGAAGATCGGCTGAAAAAAAACAAAAGTTTTTCAGTAAGGCATATCGATTCTCCCTTGTTCAACAATGCAAAACTGCATCACCTGCACAAAGTGAAATTTCGCAACAAAGTATGGCAGGATATTATTTGCAGGCTATCGTTGAGCAAACAACAACGCAACCGCACAAGAGGCCGAATTTCGTATGCTAATCTGGGCATCAATCAGTTGGGTAGCGTATATGAAAGTTTACTGGCTTACCGTGGTTTTTATGCTGAACAGGATTATATAGAAGTTCACAAGGCCGATGCACCCAACGAAGGCACTTACTTAGTGCCTCGTATGCGTAGAGATGATTTTCAGGAAAACGAAGTTCTGAAAGACAATGCCGAACATGATATCATCACCAAAAAAGGGACATTCGTTTATCGCCTCAGTGGCCGTGACCGCCAAAAATCTGCTTCTTACTATACTCCTGAAGTGCTTACCCGTTGCACGGTAAAATATACACTAAAACCCATTCTGGAAAAATTAGATAGGGGTGAAATGAAAGCCTTTGAATTGCTGGAACTGAAATTACTGGAACCAGCAATGGGGGCAGCTGCCTTTCAAAACGAAATGATAAACCAACTGGCAGAAGCATACCTTACCTATCGGCAAAAGGAATTGAACAAACGGGTGGCCCCTGATTTGTTTAAGGAGGAACTGCAAAAAGTAAAAGCCTATATAGCCACCAACAATACTTACGGAGTGGATTTAAACCCCACAGCCATTGAACTGGGCAAACTATCGCTTTGGTTGAATGTGATACACAAGGACATGGAAACGCCTTTCTTCAGCAACCGCCTGGCAGTGGGTAATGCTGTAGTGGGTGCATGGCTAAGAGTGTATAAAGAAAAAGATATTGCCGAAGATGTAGATGCTAGAGGAATAACATTAGCCCGGCAAACAAAAAAAGAATGGTGGGATATAGCCCCACGGCAATTGGTGTTTAAACCCAGCAAGGAATACGACAAAATAAAGCATGGCCGCAAGCCGGATGAGATTTACCATTTCCTATTGCCCGATAAAAACATGGTGCCGAGTGCCGGCATAAAAATGCTGAAAGCTGAATACGACACCGAAAGCAAAGCAGTAACCAAATGGAGAAAAGATTTTTGCGAGCCCATTAAAAAATCGGAGTTAGAACAACTCAGGAAAATATGCAATAAAGTAGATGAATTATTGGCTGATTTTTACCGATTTCAGCGGAGCATTAATCTGCAAACTGCCAACAGGCACAACATATTTGGAGCACTTAAAAATTCGGAACAGGCTGCCATTGACCTACGGAGCTATGATGAAAAAGAACGCTTAGCCGACCAACGCAACCGCCACAATGCACCCTACTTTAAACTAAAGATGGTGATGGATTATTGGTGCAGCCTTTGGTTTTGGGATGTGCGCGATGCCAAAGATTTACCCAAGCGCCAACAATACTGGCAGGATATTGCAGCCATTTTGGAGCTGGATACCAATGCAGCTTTAGAAGGCATAGTAGTAAAGAAAGGACAACAAAAACTGTTTGACAATACCGTGCAGCTTAGTTTAGCTATGGAACCGGAGGAGTTAGCAGTTGGCAGTAAGCAGTTGCCAGAAGAACTGCAAACTGCAAACCGTGAACTGTTTACCGAAGCCGTAGTAGAATACACCAACCGCAAAGATTTATTCGACAACAACCAACGCCTGGCTATGATTACCCAATTGGCCAACAAATATTTTTTCTTTCACCCACAACTTGAATTTTTAGATGTGTTTTGGGAAAGAGGGGGGTTTGATTTGATAGCAGGGAATCCGCCATAGGTCAATATAGAAATGGACGAGGCAGGTGTATTGTCAGATAAACATCCCGAAATAGTGATAAAAAATTATTCAGCGCCTGAAGTTAGGTCAATGGCTGATAGTTTATTAAACAAAGATGTATTCCTGAAAAAGGCTTACATAGAGGAGTTTATATGGTCTGAATCAACAAAAGAATTTCTTGGTTCAGCTCAAAATTATGGTTGGTTAATTGGGCAAAGAAATAATTTATACAAATGTATATTAAACAATTCTTTGCTATTAATCAACTATAAAGGTTATGCAGGTCTTGTTCATCCACCTGGAATATTTGAAGATCCCAAAGCAGCTAAACTAAGACAATATGTTTATCCTAGAATAGTGTTTTATTTTAACTTTAGAAATGAGTTAAAACTATTCCAAGATGTGCATAACAATGAAATATTTTGTGTGAATGTTTATGGGGGTAAAATGGATAAAATAGAATTTCGGAGTTTGTTTAACATTTTTCATCCTACTACTATTGATCAATCTTTTATACATGATGGTAAAGATTTACTTGGTGGTATAAAAATAAAATCAGAAAAAGGCGAATATGTTTGGAATCTGAAACCTCATTTAAATAGAATAGTAAATATTACCTCAGAAACATTAATAGCCATTTCGAAATTGTTTGAAGATGGATTTGATTTTACTTCTTCAAAAATTGTAAGCATACATAGTAAGGAAATATCTTCTGTATTAATTAAATTAAGTCATTTTGAGGGAAAACTTGGAATGCGTAATTATTATGTTACTGATGGTTGGAATGAGACGACTGCTATTAAACAACAGAAGATAAAGAATGGATTAAAAACGGCTGATATTAATAATTATGAGTTAATACTTAGTGGTCCCCACTTTTTTGTTTCAAATCCAATATATAAAAATCCAAGAAATGCTCAAAGAAGTAATAAAGATTATGATGTCGTTGACTTGACGGTAATCAATGAAGAATTTACTCAAACCACCAACTACCTGCCAGAGGGTAATTTTTTTACAAATGATAATGTTGGCTTTAAAACATGGCTTGAATCACCAAAAGTGGCATTTAGCAAAATGCTTTGGTTAGGTGGAGAAAGGACATTGCAGCCGAGTCTTATTGTTGGCAAAACCAGTCATACGAATGGAGTTATTTCAGTTTCATTTGAGGAAAAATCAAGTCTCATTGAATTAACAGGTATTTCATCATCAGTACCATTTGATTTTTATATTAAAACCCTTGCTAAAGATAATTTATATCCTGACACAATTGTTAACCTTCCATTAGGAATCGATAAGAAATATAAACCCCAATTATTCAACCGCACCCTTCAACTCAATTGCCTAAATAAATACTACGCACCCTTATGGGAAGAAAGTTGGCAAGAGGATTTCAAAGCAGATACTTGGAGCAAACAAAATGCAAGGTTAAAACCTTTCAGCACCCTTACCCCCTACTGGCAATGGAGCACCCCTTTACGCAATTGGTTTGAACGCAGGCAGGCATTGGTAGAGATAGATGTTATTACTGCCATGGCTTTGGGCTTAACTTTAGAAGAGCTCATACTCATCTACAATGTGCAGTTCCCCGTACTACAACAAAACGAAGATGATACCTGGTACGATACCAAAGGCAATATTGTATTCACTTGCAGCAAAGGTTTGGTAGGTGTGGGTGTAGATAGGCCGGTATGGGAAACCATCCGCCACCTAAAAGCCGGAGAAACCTATGAGCATACCATCACCAAAAGCGAACTGTACAAAGGCAAAAAAATAACCTACCATGCCCCTTTTGATAAGTGTGACAGAGTGGAGGATTATAAGTTGGCGTGGGGGCATTTTGAGAGAGAGTTTAAAAATTAAAATCACCCAAAAATGAGCGAATATTTATTTAGTCAGTCAGAACACTTCATTGTAGCTAACCTTAAAAGACTATGGAGATGTGATGAACTTATTATGATAGGTGAATATCAGTATTCCTCATCTCCCAAAGAGCAAGAGTTTGGGTATATATCGCGACCATACATAAATGACAGAAACATTTACTATCCGGTTAATGACCACAAAAGACATGTGGCAATTAGAATACTAAAATCAGACGACTTAATTGTCGGTAATTATTATAAAATTAAAGCGAAACTAGCTCCATTGGATCTCAGAAAACAAATTAATAATCCTTATATGCTTGTATGGGATGACAGTGAACCGATTGTATTTGCATCCGAGTTTATTACTCCAAGAGAATTTATCGAATCATGGTTTCATCAAACTGGTTCTACCCCAAAGGATGCTGCTACAATTGCTTCACAACTAAAGCTTAATTCGCTTGAGCTCTACACACAAACCGAACGCTTTATTTTTGAATTAATTCAGAACGCAGATGATATGCCGGCTTCTGTAAAGGGCGTATGCGTTGAACTTCACTTATTGAATAACTTTCTTTTATTCAGACATAATGGAAAGTTCTTTGACAGAGATGATGTAAGGGCTATCGCTGATGCTGCTCAAAGTAACAAATCGGAAAATGTAAGACAAACGGGCTATAAAGGTATTGGGTTTAAATCAGTTTTTACTGATTCTAGTTGTGTGTACATCAGATCTGGTAGTTATTCTTTCAAGTTTGATAAAAACGATCCTATTTACAATGACTTCAATACTCTCTATGGAAGACAAATCAGATTACTATCGAACAGCCCTAAAGATTACGAGCAGTTCCAGATGGACTATTCGAAGAACATAGAAAAATATGAAAACATTGACAATATTCCCTGGCAGATAAAGCCAATCTGGGTCAGCAGAAGTGAGTTTCCTGATGAATTGGCTAACTCTGAATTTATTAAGCACGCTGAAGTTAATATAGCACTTCAAATTGTTGAGAATGTGATAAAAGCAAAGAACTATGCTTTTATGATAGAAAGTATTTTAAGCAAGCCTAAGTTTATCCTTTTTCTCAGAAATACCAAGAAGTTCGATTATTTTAAATTGGATTCAAGTCAATTGCAAAAGCAGCAGTCAATTGAATTAAAGGAAGATAATAGTTTAATCGATATTGTTCATAATGACAATCACGTTGCTACATTCTCAAAACTCCATTTTGATGTTGAAATCAACAATGAAGAATTTTCCAAAGCTGGATTTAACATGAAGAAGTTCGAGGAGAAAGAGGGGGTTTTTAAGTTTAAAGATGAATTTGGAGAGATTAAAAGTATTCCAGAGAAGTTAGGTTTACTTAGCAGCACTAGAATGACCTTTGCTTCACAGATAAAAGATGGAGAAGTAATTAAATTAGATAAAAGTCATTCTATTCTTTACAACTATCTACCAACATCCGATCAGAGATTTGGCTTTCCTTTTCTTGTCAATGCTGATTTTATTACGAACACATCACGTGAATTCATTTTGAAAGAGAATAAATGGAATCAGTACTTGATGTATCACATTGGCAAGAATTGTATCAGGAGTCTTGTTTCATTATGTAATGTACAGGAATCGGTTGATGGAGTAGTAGAACGCAAATATGTTAAGTCTTATCTCCAACTTTTACCAGATTCTTTGTTAAATGAAGACGATGATGAGCTTAGTGAAATTAACAAGTCATTTAATCGTGGCTTTCTGGATTCAATAAACCATCTAGCTTTTATTATAGACTTAAACGGTAATGTTCAAAGTACTAATGAAATTATTATAGATGAAACCAATTTTTCGAAAATATTAAATCCGGAAATATTCAAAATTGTCTCTGAAACTGAAAGGGTACTTCCTGCAAAAGAAATCAGTAATCATATTTTGAATAAAGATTACCTTAACATTGAAAAATATACTGCTGACAAACTTACATTGCATCTTCAAGGCAAAGACAAGCACATTTCTTTATCAAAAGCTTTGTCATCCCTTGATACTGATGGTTACAATAAATTTCTTGAATGGCTTGACCAATTTTATCACTTAAATAATCTAAAAGAAGAATGGTTGCTTCAATTGCCAATCATACGGAAGGGTGAATCAATAGTATCCTTAAGTGATGCCATTGGCATGAAGGACTTTGTTTCCAAAACAGCCAAAACAATTGAAATAGAGGATATACTTCAAAAGCTTGGATTTACACTTTCTGAATTTTCATTGGATGATGAATCTGTTAAACACATCAAACAGGTATTGTTATCAAAAGAATCCCATTTACAGTCTGACACAAAGCTTTATAATCATATAACTTTGGAAAGGGATTTAAGTGTACTCCAACCTGATGAAAAAAATAGAATTCTAAATTTCTTCAAAGGCCTTTATCAGATTGGCCCATCCGATTATGCTGGTAGTTTGAAATTGTTTCAGTCACAAACAAGAAAAGCACGTTCTCTAAATAATTTGATATCCAATAAGGAAATAGAAAAATTACCTAAATGGTTATTAGCCTTTGTAATACTTGAAGCAGAAGAGCTAGCAATTTCTACTGAATTCCAAAAAGAGCTATTATTAGAGAAAGACTTATTAGAAAAAATATTTTGCAATGCCGGAAACTTCAATGAAATAATTGCTAATATCAACTTGGGTAACTTAGAAGAATTTTACACATACATTTTAAAGTTAAACAAGGATAAACCGGAGGATGCTAAAATTGATTTTTCAGCAATACCTTGGGTCTTTGTAGAATCGACCGCCACATTTGCAATTTCATCTTCTATTTATTGGCCGGAAAGTTTTACCAAAATAACAGACGCCCAGAAGTATTCATCAGTAAAGTCGGTTATAGAAACCATTTCTGAAGAAAGGCTGCCACATTATGCAGTCTTACAAATTAAAACTCCTTTTGCTTTAGGTGGAAAGGACCTGAATTTGACAGCAATTACACCTAAACAAAACTCATTCGATGTAATTGCTGTAAACAACTTCTTAGATTGGGCACAAGATAATGTTGAGAAGGAATTATTGAAGCATCTTTCATTTACCAAGGTTGATGAAAAGTTCTCGATGGGCAAGATAAGCGGAACATTAGCTTACTACACAAACGATGAAGCGCTCATTAGTTTTATTGAAGGATCATCACTTAATACTAAACTAAGTTTGTTTCCCAAAGAACTTTTCACTAAAGAGAGAAACAAACTCGGTCTGCTTGAAGGAATTCCATTGTTGATTTATTTAATAGAAAAAGGTCTTGCAACAACGGATTTTGCAAGATTTATACAAGATGCAAAAGATTCGGCCTTGTCCTTAAAGTATCTGGATTTGCTACCCGAATTGAATATTGACAGTTCAAAGTGTTATACTGCTGATGACGCAGTGTATAGAATACTAAAATTGGCATCCAGTCAAATAATTGATGATGCGATAAAACTAGATTCATTTAGGGAGAAGGTCAGTTTAGATGGTGTAAAACTTCTTGAAAAGGCGGTATCTGCCGATGTGAGGATGTTTGATGCCAATGATAAATTTGTCTATCAATTTCAAACCATTGAGCTCAGTGATATACTTCCAGCATACAAGGGCAAAACATATCCAGTTTCGGAAATTGTAGATCTCTTTTTGGATTTCAGAGATAGTGAGAATTTAAAAAAAATATTTAAAGCTAAAAGCCGAGGTACAAAAAGAATTTACAAAGAATTAAGTGAGTTAAAACTCGAGGCGTACAATGCGGCACAAACCTTCTTTTTGTCTTACCTCCAATCAATTTACCCCAATGAAGCGGTTTTAAAAGATAAAGTATTCTTTTCGCTAAATTCAGAAGTAAATCAAGGAAGCTACAAAAGGGAGCTACATCTTTTTTTGGGTTTCTGTGTAAAGGAGAACCGTTATACTGATTTTGTGGCACAAGGAGTTTTACTGTCATTAACACCTAGCGCCCTTGTTTCTTCAAATGACTATGCGATCGATTCTGAAAAGCTGCCAATGTGGTTAAGTGAATGGCTTAATAGCTCTGATACTGATAGTAAAAATGCCTTTGTTAAACTATTAGGGGTAAATGATGATGAAAGTCCTGTTGTTCTATTAAGGAAAGCCATTAAAGAAGGTCAATTAGAGGCTATGAATGTTAATAGAGAAAAGATCAACACAGACTCATTATTAATTAATTCCTTAACATGGCTTTCAAAAGAGCATGCATCGAATCAATTTACTATTAAAAAAGAGGTATTACAACCTCTATATCAAAAGCTGCTAAACAGAAAGGTGACCATAGATAAACTGTTGTTTCCATGCGTACGAATAAGTCAGGAAAATTCATACTCATTGCAAGCTATACTGGAAAGGGATGAATTACACTATCTCCATGATGGATGGGGGGCCTACAAACGTAGCATCTACTCAAATTTGGTTTCGTCGAAAAAAATTACCGATGATGTGCTTCCAAAAGCATATCGTGATGCCTGGAAAGTGATAGAGAAACCTGTTGTAAAATTGCCAGATATTGAGAATTTAAAGGCAAATTCAAATTCATTTGAAGAAGAGTATTACTTGGAATGGGATTTGAAAAGCCAGTATAATATTCAAATCTACAAAGGTGCGCTTCTACCGTATCTTATTAAATACAATGACCTTTTAATTGATTCCGTTAAAGAAAAATATGCTGAATGCATTGAGAAGGTTTATTATGTAGTTGAACCTGAAAAGGAGGGTTTGTTAATCCATCTTAAAGGTATTATGGCAGAGTCGGTACTCAATTCTTTGAAATTAAACAAACAAAATCTGCTTGAAAGAAATAAACAGGCAGAGAAAAAAATTCAGTTTACTGAAGAGGAATCAGCTATTTGGAAAAAATTATTCGGCAATGAAATTCCTGAGTCATATTACCAAGACATTAATCTGGCTGCCTGTGTTTCTGCACTGGTAGTCTTAAACTATGCAGGGTATAATGTTTCAAAAGCAGATTCTAACCTATTTAACTCCCATGGTTTTGCTCAGGTTGAACCAGTTTTTAAAGGCGACTCGGAAAAGCCGCTTACTATTATGTGCAGATCCGCAATTGGAGGGATATTGTATCTAACCGCCCAGGCTTGGGATAGGCTTGATAACCCAGAAATACATCTATTTGTCAAAACAGGAAGAAAAGAGAGTAACCATAATTTATTCCTCGACAAGACAGATGTTCTAAAAGTAAGTGACACTAAATACCAGGTTTTTAGAGTAGAGGCCGATTCATCAAGTGTAACAACTGATCAAATTTTAAGAGGGGAATTTGCAAGAGATAAAATCTGGCTCATCTTAAAAATGAAGGAAACAGAAACTTACCAATCAATTTTTGAAGGTGGCATTAAGAGAAATGAAGAGAATCCGGATTATAACAATGTAAACACTTCTGAAAATTCGCCCTACTAATGAAGATGCCTCAGGATAAACATATCGAATTTTATGAGCAGCAAATCAAAGCTCAAGAAGACAAGTGGCGTGAGTATGCTGATTGTGCTATGAACATTCTCATACAAGAAAAACGTTTGTTTATTGGCAGGATATGGGGCGTGCAGGAAAATCATGGTAATGTAGTACTGCGTTTCAATGAAGGAGAAGTGCCAAGAATGAAACAACCCTATTTTCTTGGTTTGGTCGGAACTGAGGCTCCTGAAAATCCATTAACATGGAAATTCTCATATAAAACCTTTCGAGAATCAACCCAGCCTAAGTTCTATTCAGGCGTAAAAGCTGAGATATACACAGTTACATATTGGAAAACAGAAGTAGGGAAATCCTATATTTTAGTTTCTGGCTTTGATTTAGAGGTTTTATCAACTATCAAGGAAAGGTATTTGGATAAAAAAATTCATCCGCTAATCGTTGTTGCTGAAACAGATCCACCGGTTGAGTATTTAATTAAATTGAAAGAATTTGTTTCAGAGAATGAAAACGATACCATTTTAAATTTAGAATTAAATGTCTCTGAAGAAAATTGGAATCCTGTCAACCTGAATAATGAGAACAATATAAAAAATGATGTTATACAACTTATTGAGAAGCAAAAAACAACAATAATACAAGGACCTCCAGGAACAGGAAAATCATATTTAGCAGCGGAGCTTTGTGTCCATTATTTAAAACAAGGAAAATCCATATGTGTAACTGCATTAACAAATAAGGCTCTAATGGGAATTGCTTCCCAAGATGGGTTAGGTAAAGCATTAAGTAACGGCAAAGTTTATAAAACTAACTTGACTGGGGATGAATTGAAAGATATTCCGAAACTAAAAAAGATTGAATCGTTTTCGCCAAAATATGGTGATTTACTCTTGTCTACTTACTACAAGTTAGCCCAAAAACAAGCGGAACTTATTGAGAACTCTCAGCGATTTGATTTAATGATTATTGAGGAGGCCTCACAAGCATATTTGGCCACAATAGCAATGTTTAGTTCCATTGCTGAAACAATATTAATCATCGGTGACCATAAACAGTTATCACCAGTTGTTTTAAAAATTGAAGAAGCAAAACAGATTTTCTCTAATATTGAAGGAGTAGTCAATGGGCTACAAACCTTTGCTTTTAATAATAATGAAATTTCATATCGTTTAACTAAGACCCGAAGATTGACTTCTGATGCAGCTTCTTTAACAGGTTTGTATTATAATAACAGTTTAAAAAGTATCTCAGACAAGGAAGGGATAACTGATTTTAATTCAAAATACAATGACCTATTTCATAACAATGGCGGTGTATCCCTTGCTATGTTAACTTCTGCTAGAATCGGTTTTTCAGAAAAGGATATTTACAATTTTATTTGTAAAATATCAAGGGAAATATTAGAGAGAAATCCTAAAATAGAAATCGCATTACTCTCACCTTATGTAATTGTGGAATCAGAGTTATATGCTCAGTACAGCAAACTTTCAAATGACTATAAATACATAACGATAAATACTGTTCATAAAATTCAAGGTTTAACCACAGATTTGACTATTCTGTATTTACCCCTTAAAAATACTGCTTTTGATTTGAACCAAAACCTTTTCAATGTGGCAACCAGTAGAGCAACACGTGGTACTTTAATTGTTACCTACGAGCATATTGATTTAGCAAGTTCAGTTTCCATTGAAACAAAACAGTTTATTAAAAGATGTAAGAATGTGAGTCAAAAATTTACAAAACAATTTAAAGAGGAAATAAGATAATGCTGCCATTACAACAAGCCTACGAAGTACAATATTCCATACTGGAATATCTTAAAGCCACTTTTAGCTTTAAAGATAAGACCGTACATGAGGCATTTTACAAATTTGTAACCGATGCGGAAGATGGTATTTTTAAAGGGCCTTATGTTTCACTGAAATTGCCATTTGTAAAAGCAACCGATGATGAAATAATTCCTTTGCAAATTGCCCCGGGTTTTCCTCCATACGACCATCAATTTAAAGCTTTCAAACGCTTAACTACACAGGATAATCATAAGCCCCAATCTACTTTGGTTACAACTGGCACATCCTCTGGCAAAACAGAATGCTTTTTATACCCCATATTAGACCACTGCTTTAATAATTTAGATAGAAAAGGGATTAAGGTAATTATTCTTTACCCGATGAATGCTTTGGCAACAGACCAGGCCAAGCGTTTGGCAGAAACCATTTGGAGTGATGAAAGATTAAACGGGAAAATTACTGCAGGCTTGTTTATAGGTGAAGGTAAAGACAAGAAAAAGTTCCCGAAAGAAATGGGTGAAAACCACATCATCGAAAATAGGGATACCATTATTGAAAACCCGCCTGATATATTATTGACCAACTTCAAGATGTTGGACTATGCTTTAATGCGCAACAATTACCACAACCTCTGGAACTATAATTTAGAAGATCCCTCTTTACTCCAATTCTTAGTGTTGGATGAATTGCATACCTATGATGGAGCTCAAGGCACGGATGTAGCCAATCTTATCCGAAGGTTAAAATTAAAACTAGGCATTGCCAAAGGTCAGATTTGCGCTGTAGGAACCTCTGCTACCATTGGCTCAGGTGTAGATTCTATTCAACTTCTAACTGAATATGCCGAAAAGGTATTTGGCGAAGCTTTTGATAAAGAAGCCATCATCACTGAAAACAGGGTTTTGGTAAATGTTTTTTTTGATTTGCCAGATGATAGTTTGGAAAAATACATACCACGTCAGATTGGTCTGCTGGAAAGTCGCTTAAAAGAAAATGAAACATACGCCAATTATATAGCCCGGCAGAAACGCCTGTGGCAAATGCCTGATAGTTTAGATGAAGTTCAGTTAGGCGAAGAACTAAAGAAACTGAAGTTGATGAAAGACTTAATTTCATTAACAAGTAGCAACATTGTAAAACTGGATGTACTGATTAAAAAATTGGCAGACATTAATCCTGATTTCAAAAGATTGGCAGAGTGGGATGCCGTCAATGAATTAAGTCCAAGAGAAGAAGTAATCAATTCTTTATTGGCGTTAATTAGTGAAGCAAGGATTGGAGGTGCTAAAAAATTCCCATTCCTTTATTTGCAAATTCAAATTTGGATAAGAGAACTGAGTGGTGTTTTAAGAGAAATAAATGAGCAGCCAAAATTCACCTGGAAGGATAAAGTAGGTGATAAGTACGACCCTAAAGCATTACCATCCTATTACTGTAGAGAGTGCGGAGCAAGTGGCTGGTTAGGCGTAAAAGATGATAACAAAAATCATTTCTTCCACGACCCCAATCAGGTATATGAATACTTTTTTAGCAATCACAAAAACATTTATTTCATCAATACGCCTAACCACAAGCATATTGAAGAGTATGAACCCAACAACCAAATAAATGACCGGATGCATGTAGCTGATATGAGCTTGCATGAAAGAGAAAGTGAACATACCATCAAAATACATGCAGTACGAAAGTTAAAGGAAACAAAATCAAGGCATATTTGCCCGGAATGTAATACCGAAAATGCAATGGGTATTATTGGTACAAGGGTTGCCACTTTATCATCCATAACAGTTAGTCAGGTATTGGCATCCGACCTTGACCCAAGGCCGGAAAAATACCGTAAAATATTAGCCTTCACCAATAGTGTGCAGGATGCTGCACATCAGGCTGGTTTTGTAGAAGCAAGAAACTACCGTTTTACATTCAGGGCATCTTTGCAGAAAATAATCAATCAAAACCAAGTACCGGTTCGCATTTCTGATTTACAACATCAATTTACTGAATACTGGAAAGATCATTCGGATTCAACCGGAATGAATCAAGAAGAAGCTTTTTACTATCGATTTTTTCCAGCCGACTATCATGGTAAGGCAGATATTGAAAATGATTATCGTGATGCTGCAAAGAAATTCATTCCGGCTTTCAAAAAGGAATTTGATACCCGGATGCATTGGGAAGTGTTATCTGAGTTTGGCTACAATGCCATGATTGGTAGAACGCTGGAAAAATCAGGTGCTTCAGCTGTAAAGTTTGATGAAGAAAAAATCAGGGCAATTTTTCCTGCTATGCAGGAATGGCTCAAGCAGAACAACCTTGCCATGATTGGGGAAAAAGATTTACTGCCTTTTGTAAATGGCATTTTGCACAGAGTAAGAACAAGAGGTGGAATTGATCATGAATATTTAAGTAAGTTCAGAAATGCTTCATTGAAACTATGGGATTTGAATTGGATGATAGATAACAGGCATTTTTTTAATAAAATGTTTCATCCAAGAGCTAGGTTCCCAAGATTACTTACAACCAAAGCACATGGTCAGGGACTTTTAGATTCTACTTTTACCAACACGAACAATTGGTACAGGAGTTATTACCTCAAGTCTTTTCCATTAGCTTCAGGCTACCATGAACTGGTAAATGATTTCTATAAAAAATTGATAGATACGTTTACTACCATCGGTTTAATGAATAAGCTTGGTAACGAAGAAATTGAAAATTATGCCATTGAACCATCTATTATATTGGTTGAAAATAAGGTAGCCAATCATGTTTGCGATACCTGCGGTTCGAAATTATTTGTTGCAGCTTCTGATGCTATTTCCATTCATACCAAGTGCTTGGATTATGCCTGCACAGGTACATACAGTCAAATTCAGAAAAGTAAGCCGAATTACTATCAATTAGTGTATAACCGTAATTTGTCTCCTCGTATATATGCGAAGGAGCATACAGGTATTTTAGACAGAAAGATTAGAGAAGAACTTGAAAAAGATTTTAAAGTGGATAAACCGGTTCAAAGTGTGCCACTGATTCCGGAGTAATTGTGCCACCTGTACCGGAGCAAGATGTGCCACGGATTCCGGAGCAAAGTGTGCCACTCAAACCGGAGTAAAGTGTGCCACCTAAACCGGGCTGATTGTG